>CAYHAX010000110.1:0-4489 GCA_964354695.1 uncultured Dehalococcoidia bacterium | reverse complement strand
GTGTTGCCAAGTTCTTCACTTCTTACTGCCATTACTTACAACTCCTGGTATCAGGCTGCTGGCCGTTTGGCAATCAATACTTTCATGGTCGAGATCGCCACATTTTCATTTCTTTGATTTCTTACCGCTTGCTTCAGACTTATTACTCCACCTATGTCGCCTTTGTCTTGTTTTTCCATAACTTGTAGCTCCACATGGATGGTATCGTCAATCTTGGTCGGTGCCGTAAACCGTACCTTATCCATTCCGTAGAAGGCAATGATTGCCATTTCGTAAAGAGGCATTAGCCCATTCGCTATAGAGAGAACTAACAAGCCATGAGCTATCCTTTCCCCGAATGGGCCTTTTTTGGCATATTCTATGTCGGTATGAAGTGGGTACCAGTCTCCGGTTAGAGCTGCAAAATTGACGATGTCAGTCTCGGTGACCGTCCTTGCCCTAGTAACTGCAATCTCTCCAGCTTTGAAATCGTCGAAGTACTTCATGTAGCCTCCTCCTGCTAGTTTATCGGTAGATAGGGTGACATTGTTGGTGTACGGATGCTTTCGGTAGAGGCAGCGGTGACTGTAACCTTCTCCATGGCATTCTCCAACTGAGGCTTATAGTTATCCACTATGCATTTCGGATGGAGCTATATATATAAGTGAATTTATACACATAATTTACTATAGGCGGTCAGTGGCTCCACCATATTATTAGAAAAACTGTAAATTGTAAACAACTAACCCCCTATTTTTGCCGTTTCCAGCCTTCCCATTCTTGCCGCTTTAGCTCGCTACGTTTGATTTTGCCTGAGATAGTTTTGGGCAAATCGTTGACGAAGTCGATTTTTCTCGGATGTTTGTAAGGTGCGGTAACCCTTTTCATGTGTTCCTGCAGTTCCTTTTTCAATTCCTCTGATGCGGAGTATCCAGGGGATAATACTACGAAAGCCTTGACCACCTCACCGCGCAACTCATCCGGGCTGGCGACGACTGCCGCCTCAGCAACTGCTGGATGCTCTATCAAAGCAGATTCTACTTCAAAGGGACCTATTCTGTATCCGGAGGAGATTATAACGTCGTCTGCTCGCCCTACAAACCAATAATAGCCGTCCTTGTCCTTAAACGCCTTGTCGCCAGTGTAGTACCAGTCTCCCTTAAAAACATCTGTCGTTTTCTTAGGCTCTTTCCAGTATTCCTTGAAAAGACCAACCGGACGTGCAGGCTTTACTTTAATAGCTATGTGCCCCTCTGCTCCAGGCGGTGGTTCTCTGCCGTCATCGTCGACTATCGACATATCGAAGCCGGGCGCAGGCTTACCCATAGACCCCGGCTTTATGGGCATGCAGCGGTAATTTGCTACTACGTTGACGGTCTCTGACTGCCCGTATCCATCGTAAATCTTCAAACCTGTTCCCTTTTCCCATTGATGTATGACCTC
Source organism: uncultured Dehalococcoidia bacterium (assembly GCA_964354695.1). Taxonomy (GTDB): domain Bacteria; phylum Chloroflexota; class Dehalococcoidia; order SZUA-161; family SZUA-161; genus CAYHAX01. Next base: position 3,067 of record CAYHAX010000110.1, on the reverse strand, counting down.
AGGGTTGAGAGGTTCACCTGCAGCCGTACAGTGGCGAAGACGGTCTAGTTTGTATCGCTTCAGGTCTTCAAGGACGAGAACGCGGTATATAGTGGGAGGGGCGCAGAAGGTAGTGATTCCATATCGCTTTAAAATAGCTAACGTAAGAAGGGGGTCGAACTTTGCTGGCGCATCTTGTAAGAAAACGGCTGTCCCCATAGTCCATTGACCGAACAGTTTACCCCACGCTGCCTTTGCCCAGCCCATGTCAGAGATAGTCCAATGAAGGTCAGCGGGCTTAAGGTCCTGCCAGAATTTAGCTGTGATTATATGCCCGATGCCAAACGATGCCTGGGTGTGGATTACCATTTTGGGGTACGAGACTGTACCGGAGGTGAAGTAGAGGAGCATGGGGTCGTCGCTTCGGGTCTTTTCGACGCGCAAAATGTCGTCTGAGATTCTGGCGATTTCCGATTCGTAGCTTAACCATCCTCCTGTCCGCTGCCCTCTGACAAGCATGGCGTGTTTCAGTGATTTGCAGTTCCTCTCGATTTCCTCCACTTTAAAGGCACTAGTGCCGTCTGTTATTACCATTACTGCTTCTGATTGGTTGATGCGGTACTCGATATCTTTGGAGGTACACTGGGTGGTTGCAGGTATGGGGATGACGCCCAATTTAATCATGCCGATTATCGAAACGTACCACTCCGGGATTCTGGGCAGCATGAGGAATACGCGGTCCCCTTTCTTCAGACCGAGTTTCTGCAAAATATTAGCGAATCGGTTTGATGCCACACTGATATCGGAGAAGGTGAAGTATTTTGGGTTTTTCCCGTCGTTGTCGACTGCAAGCAGGGCGAGCTTATCGGGCTGTAGCTTAGCCCACCGGTCCACCACGTCGAACCCGAAATTGAAATACCTAGGTACATCCAGCCTGAACTTTTTCCGCTCTGATTCGTAGTCAGTCATATTGAGTTCGTTTTGATTTTCAGACATATATGGCCCATCCGCTCAAATAAAAAGATGCCCTTATTATACAAGAAAAAGATAAAATTGTTAACAGTTGACTTTTGACCAACATATATTTTATACTTTATCCGTCAAGTTGTGCGAGATAAGCCCCGCTAGTCTGCAGGAGCAGGAATGAGAGACCGCTTTAAGCCCCCGAGTAATCTATGTTACGAGATAGCCGATTTTCTCAGCAACCAAATAATCAAAGGCGAGTTAAAATCAGATGAGAAGATAAGAGAAGCAGAGCTGGCCAAACAATTGGGCGTAAGTAGAGGACCTATTCGCGAAGCTCTCCAGATCCTCGAGAGAAAGCGATTGGTCGAACGTAAACCGAGGCGTGGCACTAGAGTCGTCAGGATGTCGTCTTCTTCCGTAGATTGGCTTTACGATATTATTGTCGAACTTTATGGTCTGGTAGCGAGAGGGGCTGCTGAACATAGGACGGAACGCGACGTGGCGGAGATGCGAAGGGCATTATCAAGGATTAAAGGGGCAGCGACAAGAGGCAATCTCTCTGATTACTATGAGGCACTATTCCATTTTGCTTTGATCGGGGAAAAAGCAGCGAAGAACCCTTTACTGGAGCAAATGCTCGCAGACCTGGAGCCTCTTACTCGTAGAATGCAGTTTGATTCAATAAAACGCCACGCGGAAGACCTGCAGAAAAGTGCGACTTTTTTTGAGCAAACTTTGCAGCATATCGAAAATGGTAACCCTGAAATGGCTTGTAAGACAATACAAGAATATACCCAAGAAGAGAGGAAGTTAGCTTTAAAGAACAGAAAATTGTCACTATCCTCGAGAAAGAAAAATAACACGAAATCCATTTGAGAAGGGACAGGATGTAACATGAATGTACCCAGGATTAAGAAAGCTGCAGTTCTTGGCGCTGGGGTTATGGGGAGCAAGATAGCCGCTCTCCTAGCAGGCGTGGACATCACTACCTACCTGCTCGATATTGTACCCAAAGAACTCGATGAGCAGGACCTGAAGAAAAAGCTGACCAAAGATTCCGCTGCTTTCAGAAACAAGTTCGCGCTATCAGGCCTACAAAGCACAATAGGAGCAAGCCCACCTGCAATGTATACTCCCGATGATGCTAAACTCGTCATCCCGGGCAATTTCGAGGATAATTTGCCCTGGCTTGCGGATGCTGACTGGATCATCGAGGGAGTGGTGGAGAATCTGAAGATAAAGCAGGAACTGCTACAGAAAGTAGAGCCATATTTGAAGCCCGGCGCTCTCATTACCACAAATACTTCCGGACTCTCCATAGATAGAATTTCAGAGAAAATGTCCAAAGAATCAAGATCACGCTTCATGGGTACTCACTTTTTCAACCCACCAAGGCACATGAAGCTCCTCGAAATTATCCCAGGAAAGCTCACTGATAAAGATGTCGTCTCCTTCATGGCAGATTTCTGCGAGAGGCGCCTTGGTAAAAGCATTGTCTTCGCCAAAGACACGCCTAACTTCATCGCTAATAGAATAGGTATCCATGCCATGCTGGGCGTAATCAAGATCATGGTAGATGACGGCTACACCATCGATGAGGTAGATGCTATTACCGGGCCACCGATGGGCAGACCCAAAAGCGCCTCCTTCAGGACATCTGATATGGTAGGATTAGATACCTTCATCAAGGTAGCCCAGAATGTCTCCGAGAATGTAAAAGAACCAGCGGAGAAGAATGATTTCGCTATTCCCGACTTCATCAAAAAAATGGTAGAGGCTGGACTTCTTGGTGATAAGACACAAATGGGCTTTTACAAGAAGGTGATCGAGGCTGAGGGTTCAAGAATCTATACTCTGGATTACAAGACCATGGACTATGCCCCTCAGAGAAAAGTGGCCTTGCCCAAGCTGGATGAACTTAAATGGATATTTGATCCTGCCGCTAGATTGAAGGCTCTGGCATATTCTGACGATAGGGCAGGACATTTCGCCTGGAAAGCGCTCAAAAAGATGCTCCTTTACTCTGCTTCCAAGATACCCGAGATAGCTGACGATATACCAAGTGTCGACAGGGCCATGAGATGGGGATTCAACTGGGACCTCGGGCCATTCGAAACTTGGG
>CAYHAX010000109.1:0-2504 GCA_964354695.1 uncultured Dehalococcoidia bacterium | reverse complement strand
ATCGCCGCCCTGCAACGCTGACTTCAACGCCGATACCTTGCTCTCCACATCGCTCCTTACCGGAGCGGGAACTTTGTCGCCCAGATCGCGCAACGTTCTCTCCGCTGTGTAAACCATGGTGTCCGCCATGTTGCGGGCTTCCACTTCCTCACGCCTCCTGGTATCCTCGGCAGCGTGCATGTCTGCTTCGCGCTTCATGCGCTCTACCTCGTCCTTGCTCAAACCGCTGGAGGCGGTTATGGTTATCTTCTGCTCTCTGCCCGTGCCTTTGTCGTGAGCCTTGACGCTCAAGATACCGTTGGCATCGATGTCGAAGGAGACCTCAATCTGGGGCATACCCCGCGGCGCGGGAAGTATGCCATCGAGCATGAAGCGCCCCAGCGTCCTGTTATCGGCAGCCATGGGACGTTCGCCCTGAAGCACGTGAATCTCCACGCTGGGCTGGCTATCAGCAGCCGTGCTGAATATCTGGCTCTTCGACGTAGGAATAGTGGTGTTGCGCTGAATCAGCGGCGTCATCACGCCACCGAGGGTCTCGATGCCCAGGGTCAGCGGGGAGACATCGAGCAGCAACACGTCCTTGACCTCGCCCTTGAGCACGCCGCCCTGGATAGCCGCACCCATAGCCACTACCTCATCGGGGTTAACCCCCTTGGAGGGCTCGCGCCCGAAGAACTCCTTCACCTTCTTCTGCACCAGGGGCATGCGGGTCTGACCGCCCACCAATATAACCTCGTCCACCTGCCGGGTGTTCAGCTTAGCATCGTCCAGAGCCTGCTGGCAGGGTCCGATGGTCTTCTCCGCCAGGTCCATCACCAGTTGCTCCAGCTTCGCTCGGCTCAGCTTGATGGCGAGATGCTTGGGACCGCTGGCATCAGCCGTGATAAAGGGGAGGTTTATCTCCGTCTCCATAACCGTGGAGAGTTCGACCTTAGCTTTCTCCGCAGCCTCCTTGAGCCGCTGCAAAGCCATCCTGTCCTTGCGCAGGTCTATGCCCTGGTCTCGCTTGAACTCATCGCTCAGCCAGTCCATGACGCGCTGGTCGAAGTCGTCGCCGCCGAGGTGGGTATCGCCATTGGTGGACTTCACCTGGAAGGTGCCCTCGCCCAGCTCCAGAATCGAGACGTCGAAGGTGCCACCGCCCAGGTCATAGACAGCGATGATGCCCTCTTTCTTTTTGTCCATACCGTAAGCCAGGGCTGCCGCAGTAGGCTCGTTGATTATGCGCAGCACCTTCAGCCCCGCAATCTCTCCGGCGTCCTTGGTCGCCTGCCTCTGGCTGTCGTTAAAATAGGCAGGGACGGTGATTACAGCCTCGGTGACCTTCTCTCCCAGATAAGACTCTGCGTCTGTCTTCAGCTTCTGCAGAATCATAGCCGATATCTCGGGCGGGCTATACTCCTTGCCCCCCATGAGCACGCGCACCTCGTTGTTGCCGCCACGGGTTACCTTGTAGGTCTTGCGGCGAGCATCCTCCTCGACAGGGAGCTCGCGTCCGGGCGGCTCGCCCCACTTGCGCCCCATGAAGCGCTTGATGCTGTAAATCGTGCTATCTGGGTTGGTAATCATCTGGCGCTTGGCTACCTGCCCCACCAGCCTCTCGCCAGCCTTGCTCACCGCAACCACAGAGGGAGTGAGACGGGAACCCTCGGCGTTTGTGATAACCACAGGCTCCCCGCCCTCCATGACCGCCACCTCGCTCAATGTTGTACCCAGGTCTATGCCAATTACCTTACCCATTTTCTACCTCCAAGTAAATCGGGAATCTCTAAATCCTAAATTCTAAACAATATCAGATTCTCAAAACTCGAATACCAGATATTTTGTGCTTTGGGTTTTGAATTTGTCTCGGGTTTAGGGTTTTGAATTTGTCTCTTTACCTTTCCCCACCTTCACCATTGTGGGACGGAGCACACGCTCGCGCAACTTGTATCCTTTCTGTATCTCCTCGATGACCTTCCCCTCCTCCCCTTCGACAGCCATGACTGCCTCATGGAAATTGGGGTCAAAGTCCTTGCCCTCAGCCTCGATCTCAGAAAGCCCCAGGGCTTCGAGAACCGCTCTCAGCTTCCGATAAATATGCCTGATACCTTCAACCCAGGCCGACTCCGCAAGCTCCTCAGGGACAATTGCCAGAGCCCGAGCCAAGTCGTCCAGAACAGGGAGCAAATTCAAAATAAGCGTGGAGTTAGCGAAGTTCGTTACCTCCGCCCGCTCCTGCTCGCTTCGCCTCTTGTAGTTTACCAGGTCAGCCTGTGCCCGCTGCCAGTTCGCCAGGTACTTTTCTGCCTTCCCCTTCTCTTCCTCAAGGGCTTTCACGATGGACTCTATGTCCTCGGATACCTCAGCCTCCTCCTGCCCGGTTTTCACCTCGCCGTCAGAAAAGCTATGTTCTTTCCTGGTCAAACCAAGTCACCCCCGTAAACATACTACAAAGACAATTTTAGCTACCTGACAAACCTTTTGATATAACTTTTGTCACAAATTTTATAGATTTATATCAC
>CAYHAX010000108.1:0-3376 GCA_964354695.1 uncultured Dehalococcoidia bacterium | reverse complement strand
AGGATAGAATCGTGCCTCTTCGCGCTGCGGAGTTGCTGGCGGAAAGGATCCCTGACGCCAGGCTGGTCAAGATTGAGGGAGGGTCTCATACCCTTGTTGCCGAGAAGAGGGGCAGGTTGAACAGGGAGGTACTGGGATTTTTGAGGAGGTGAAGATGAAAGGCAGGAAAAGCTGTCGGGAGAAGCTGGAAGTCAAAATGGAGCCCAAGTTGGTTGACGACCCGCGTGGGAGGGGCAGGATGCTTATCCCCAGACCGCTCGACATTGATGCCCTGATGCGTGAGATTCCTAAGCGAAAGCTGGCTACTGTGGGGCAGATTAGAGATAGCCTGGCAAGGAAAGAATGCGCTGATTTCACCTGCCCGCTGACGGCGGGTATCTTCATGCGTATCGCCGCGGGGGCTGCCGAGGAGGATTTAGCCAAGGGGAAGAAAAAGATAACGCCCTACTGGCGGGTGGTCAAAGACGACGGCAGCTTGAACGAGAAGTTCCCGGGGGGCACTTATATGCAGGCGACTCGTTTGAAGGAGGAGGGTCATTCTATTCTGCCGGGGAAGGGCAAGAAGCCGCCGCGTGTGAAGGATTTCGAGAAGGCTTTACATAAGTTATGATGGGTGGATTTGATTCTGGGCAGGTAGTGCATATCAGCGGAGGGGGGAGATGCTGCCAGCCTATGAGGGAAGAGCAGTAATGCAAGGTCATTTGATGATGCAGGACGGGTCTGAGCACAGGGTCGGCGATAGCTGGACTGAGATAGAGTGCTTTCGCTGCGGCGTTTGCTGTGTTCGCTATAGACCAAAGGTTACGCCGGGGGAGATGAAGCGCATTGCCAGAAAGTTAGGCATTTCTCCCGATGAGTTCTTTTCTACATATACTCGAATCGTGCCAACGAAGGATAGATATATTCTGCAGACCTTTGCTGACACTTGCCCTTTTCTCAGTCGGGATGAGTATGGTGTTAAGGCAACTTGCACTATACATTCCGTGAGACCGAAGGCGTGCCGTAACTGGGTAGCCAGTCTATCGAGAGCTGAATGCCAGGAGGGGCTGGCAAAGATGAAGGCAGGCGGCGCTCTATTATTACCGGGCGATGTATATCAGTCGAGCAAGCAGATAAAGAGGCTTTCCTCGGTGGCGCGGGATAACGGAGGCATGTAGTCAGGTCTTGTGTTGCTCTTCAGCTACTGGTCGTCGTGTCGTCTTTTGAGGCTATGCTTGTCGGTGTTACCTGGTTTTCCCCTGGGAGTGCTATCCGCAACGGGCAGTGATACGATGAATTTAGTGCCTATTCCCGCCTCGCTTTTCACCCTGATCTCCCCACCGTGCTCCACTATGATGTCCTGACTTACAGAAAGGTCCAGCTCTGCATCGTCCCCTTCGGCTGTTGCAGAAGACAGAGGCTCGAATATATGCTTGAGTCTCTCGGTTGCCATGCCGCCGTCGGTGTCAGCGAAGACGATCTCGACCCTGTGATTGTCCATTTCCTCGATTTGCCTTGTTTGAACAGAGAGTTTGCCGCCGTGAGGCATTGATTTCTGAGCATTTAGAATCAAATTGAGGAAAACCTGCTGTAGCTGGTGAGCGTCGCCCTCGATGGGAGCGATATCAGGTTGAAGCTGTGTGGTCAATTGAACGTTGTTCATTTCAAGGTGGTGGCTGGTGATGGCAAAGGCATCGCTTATTACCTGATTTATGTCCACCGTTCCCTCTTTTGATTTGGAGTAGCGGACGAAGGAGGTTAGCTTTCTGATTATGTTCTTGCTCCGCTGCAACTCCTTTTCAATCTGTTTGAAGTAATCAGCGGTGTTTTTTATGGGCTTGGACGTTTCTTCAGTGGGCTGACATTTCTCCAATTCCCTCATTACCAACTGGGAATAGCCTGAAATGGCGGTGATGGGGTCGTTAAGCTCGTGGGCTACCGAGGCGGCGATGTATCCCATAGCCGACAGTCTTTCGGATTGAACTTTACCCGCCATTACCTTTTCCAGTTCTTTTGTCTTGGCTTCCACCTCTTTCTGGAGATGGACGTTCCAGCTTGCTAATTCTGCTGACGAAGCCTCAAGGCGTGCTGCCATAGTATTGAAGGAGTCCGTCAATCGCCCGAGGTCGCCGGGTCGCATGGCTGGCAGCCGATGTTTAAGGTTGCCTTTCGCTATTTCGGTTGTGCCACTGGAGAGCGTTTTGATTTTGCCGGACAGCATGCGTCCTACCACCAAGCCTACAATCAAGAATAGTACAAGCAGTGAGGCAATGACTGACCAGAAAAGGAGTTCCACATCGCGTACAGGGGCGAAAGCCTCAGCAGAGGGTAAAATACCAACGAAACTCCATTTGCTGCCAGACCAAGGTACTTGCAGGTTGATTCCGGCTACTACAGCGCACAATTCTTCGCCCCCATCATCGTAGCGGAGCAGTTGATGTTGTTTGGGGATGCTGGCATCTTCGGAGGCGAAGGCTATTTTCTCATATAGCTGCTCTTTTTTAGGACCTGCGATGATGTTGCCGGAATCGTCTATCAGGCAAACATAGCCGGTTCTGCCCACCTTGACGCGGTCAATTATCTGCCAGAAATATTGCATGTTCAACTGGGCGGCGAGAACAGAGGCAAGCTGGGATTTTGCATCGATAACCGGTAAGCCTATGCGGACTACTACGGTGTGAGGCTCGAGCTGAATTATAGCATCCGCCATAGAGGGTATGCCTCGAGATGCGCCCTGGAACAAGGGGTCTGTGGTCCAGTCGCTCTGATATTTGTTGTCGGTAGAGATGATAACATTACCTGACAGGTCAAGCAGGGTGATGTCATCAAAGACACCGGCGAATGCCTTTATTCGCATCATTTCAGCGAGCTTTTCCTGGGTGGTGGTCTCGGTAGATTTTATGCTAGGGTCCTGGGACAGGGCTGCTGCATCGCTCAGGCTCCGTGCCAAAAGACCACCTATTTGTTCGGATGCCTGGGTTGCTACAGCGTCGAGCCTTATCTCCGCGTTGTCTGCTGCTGACTTGGATATTGAATCGATGGCTACAACGCTCGCTATGGCGCCACTCAGCAGGGTGACTACCACGATGGGCAGGATTATAGAGCCCGCCACGCTATGAGGCGACAGCGTCCTTGTTACAAGGCCCCAGATTTTTTTGAGCGCCTGCCCGATTTTCATAATGGTTCTCTTCAATACCCCGGATTCCGAAAAGCTGGTGACAAGACCAACCTAGGGTAACCCTGATACTATAGTACTCATGGCAGTACTGTTTTGACAATGACGAATAGGTACTACCAGCGCTTAAACTTTTCTCCTATACGTGTGCTTCGCAGCTTGCTCTCATGGGGCTGCAGGCTTAGAATGTGGTCTCGGGCATAGGGGTGAGGCGATGGCTGA
>CAYHAX010000107.1:0-3345 GCA_964354695.1 uncultured Dehalococcoidia bacterium | reverse complement strand
TCAGTCCCTTTACCCATATATGTTCTCAAGCTCGGTGTAATAAAGGGAGGCTGTTATATATGACACATCCTAGAACATCTAATCCCCCTGCGTTGGATACCGCTGCCACAAGCTCTGGGCCGGATATAGGGCCACTTATCCCACCCATGCCAGCCAGAATATTATGGGATATTTGATGTCGAGCATATTGCAGAGCTTTGTATGAAGGTGACTCTTCGCCATTTCTAAAACCGAGTCAGCGTTCATAAATATTAATAAGGCCAGGTTATCAGCTACTTACCTTTAAACACAGGCTCGCGTTTCTCCATGAACGCTCTGGCTGCCTCCATGAAGTCCCCTGTCTTCATGAGCTTATCCTGAGATTTCTCCTCATGCTTCAATTGTCTTATGATGTCTTTCTCCTCCATCGCTTTGTATAGGTCTGCCTTAGCCACAGCCACGGCTAGTGGCGGATTCTTTGCTATCCTTTGCGCCAATTCCTTGGCAACTTTCAGCAGTTCATCGTGAGGAACAACTCTGTTTACCAGACCTATTCGGTCTGCTTCTGCAGCATCGATCGTATCGCCAGTGAGTATTAACTCGCAAGCCTTAGCCGGGCCAACCAAACGTGGTAAGGTAAAAGAGCCCCCGGTGTCTGGTACGATCCCTCTCCTTACAAAAGCCATGCTGAACCTAGCCCTGTCAGATGCGATTCTAATATCGCAGCCCAAGGCTAGCGAAAAGGCAGCACCAGCGGCAGGTCCATTTATAGCGGCTATCACTGGCTTGCTCATGTTCCTTATCCTAATTAGACCTCCTATAATGGTGCCCCTGCCATAGGTCTGATCATCCGGAGCAGTGCTTGGCAAATCCTCCTTTTCTCCTACTAGGCTCTCCGGGTTGGTAAACATGTTCAGGTCTATGCCTGTCGAGAAAAACTTGCCGGCACCGGTAATTATCACTGCTCTCACATTATTGTCTTCAGCCACTTCTTTGATGGCATTATCGATCTCAACCATGAGCCTGAAATCGAAGGAATTGCCTGCCGCTGGACGATTCAAGGTTATGGTTGCGATGTGGTTCTCTCTCTCTAAGATGAGCGCCTTGTAAGCCATTTGTTGCCTCCCTTTTCCCCAGTCAAATCAAAGTCTTTGCGGGATAACAGTCTTTCGTCTTTATCACCTAGCCCCTTATGATATATATTGTGTCCTCTGAATCCCCCAGTCTGGGGGATTCAGAGGACACCCCAGTCCCAACAAAGAGCTCTTGCACTCTGCACGCAGCGTTTGTTAAAAAACTTGGTCGCTTATTTCTTGGCTTTTTTGAAAGCGTGCAGTGTTATCTCGTCTGATACCTTCTCGTAATCTACCTCCACGGGCATGCCTATGTGCACCTCTTCAGGGGACATAAGCCCGTGTGTTACCAGGCGAGGCCCTTCTTCTAGTTCCACCAGCAATACCGTCCAGGGGTACGGCATAGTGGCGTGCTGGATGGTATAGCTATGCACTGTGCCCTTGCCGCTGCAGCGAGCCCACTCGAAGTTCAAAGAGTTGCAAAAAGGACACATCTCAATGGGCCAGAAGCGGAACTTGCCGCAGTCTTTACACTTCTGGAGCAGCAACTCGTGTCTGTTTAAACCATCGTAGAATTCTTGATTAATGGGTCCGGGCATCGGGGCTAATCTTGCTACTTCAGGCAATTCAGCCATTTTAAGTACCTCCTCTATTATGAACGCAGAACCAATGCGCTGGTGGGGATGCCGCTGCCGCTGGTCACCAGCACGTGCTTGCACTTGGGCACCTGTACAAATGAAGTGCCCCTCGCCTGGCGCACTCCCTCGATTACCTGGTTCATACCATGGATGTAAGCCTCGGAGAGACAGCCACCGCTGGTGTTGGTGGGAAGCCTGCCGCCTATTTGCAGGGCTCCGTCCCTCACAAAGGGACCACCCTCCCCGGGCTTGCAGAAGCCGAAACTCTCAAGTTGCATTATCACCAGCGGGGTGAAGGCATCGTAAATTTGGGCGCAATCGATATCCTTAGGACCTATCCCAGCCTCCTTCCACAGATGTGGGGCGAGGCGTGTATATTCCTCGAGGTCAGAGATGTCCTTGCGCTGATAGCTGGTCATCATCTCCATCCAGCTACCGGTGCCCTGCTCGGCAGCCATGATATAGACCGGCTTCTGCTTCAAATGTTTTGCTCTTTCCGGCGAGGTCACAATCATGGCGCAAGCGCCATCGCTCTCCTGACAGTAATCGAAGAGGCGTAGCGGATAGGCAATCATTCTGGCATTAGCATGGTCATCGAGTGTAAGTGGTCTCCCATGCATCATCGCCTTGGGATTCTTGTTAGCGTGCTTCCTGAAGGCAACAGCCGCCTCGCCGAAATCTGTAGTCTTGGTTCCGTAGAGGTGCATATGCCTCACCGCCATTATGGCGACCATAGAACCTGGTGCCATCACGCCGAATGGTATGGAATACTGAAAGTGCCCCATCATTGGCATAGCCATAGCCATCTGCCCGTAGCGGAATCCGGAGCGCTCATTCAGTGCCCGGAAGCACGCCACATACTTGGCTTTGCCCAAGGCTACCGCCATAGCTGCCATCTGTATGGTGCCGCAGCCGGCACCGCCGCCGAAGTAAACCTCGGGGAAAAACCTCAGGTTCTCGAGGCCGAGATTTCTGGCTATCTCGTCGACCTGATTGCTGTCCACCGAGAATCTCACTATGCCGTCGATCTCCTTGGGGCTTATTCCAGCATCTTCGCAGGCTGTTTTTATCACCTCCAATGCCAGGCGCATCTCGCTGCGACCGGAGTTCTTGGAGTACTCGGTCTCGCCGATGCCTACGATACAAGACTTGTCCTTCAAACTATCCATCTTTTCAACCCCCTACTATTAGCTATGAGCCTTTTTGGTCGGCAAAGCTACGGTAATCTGAGCGTCGCAGAAAGGATTACCGCTGGCTGTGGCGTCGACCTGCAGGTCCACCAGATGCAGGCCTTTCATGTAGTTGTCCTCTTGGCCGATATGTTTCTTAATCACATTGCCCGAGACTTTGAGGGTATCGTCAGCATAGCAAGAGCCCCGGATGTTGAATCGGATTCTCTTCAGCTCGCCTGTAGGACCGCTCCAGTCAGTCGCCAGCCTGCACAATAGACCCTCGGAATGCATGATGTTTACTATGATATTTTTCTGACTGCCCCTTTCCGCAAAGGCTTTATCGTGATGTCTGGGGTTGCTGTCTCTGGTGGCCCAGGCGCCACAGCTAATCTTAACTGCGTCCATCTGCAACTCGTAACAACCAATATCCTGACCATCCGCCACATCCTCCCAGTAAACCTTTTTCCCCTGCTGCCTTGTTTT
>CAYHAX010000106.1:0-5892 GCA_964354695.1 uncultured Dehalococcoidia bacterium | reverse complement strand
GATTCTGGCTGCTTCCTATTCTAATACGTCTCAAGTTTTCTTCATAGCTGACATGTGAAGTCAATCGCTGTTTTTGGGTCCTGAGATTGCCTGGGGTCTTCGACTTATGCCTTGTTAACTTTGCGTGTGGTGGTATCGCTTTATGATGGGGACAAAAAGAGGGAGGTTTCTGTTCGGTAATGATTTGAACGGAAACCTCGCCTGTTGAATGCGCCGAGAGCCTGAACGAGATGATGTGCAGAGAACCAATTCTCAAGCGGTTTGGGGTCTGGTCCTGCTGCTACTCGTCATCTACTCCACGCTCTTTTATGTAGTCTACCGCATCCTGTACGGTTTTTATCTTCTCAGCGTCCTCATCAGGTATCTCGATGTTTTTCCCCTCGTTGGTGAACTCCTCCTCAAGGGACATCACCAACTCTACGAGGTCGAGGGAGTCGGCGTTGAGATCGTCAACGAATGAGGACTCGGGTTTCACCTCTGCTTCTTCTACGCCCAACTGATTCACGACGATCTTTCTCACTCTCTCAAAAACGGTTGCCATCCTTTTCCCCTCCTGACGAATAATCTACCTGGTTTCTGCTAGTTTCTGTTTTCTTTCATCTGGCTGATAGCTCCCAGGACACCGTTGATGAACCTGGATGAGCTTTCGCTGCCGAATAACTTGGCTAGTTCTACTGCTTCATTTATCGCCGCTTTTAGCGGAACTCTATTGTCTATCGAAATCTCGAAAATTGCAAGTCTCAAGATATTTCTATCGACAACAGATAATTGCTCAACCGGCCAGCTTGGAGCATGGCTTCGAATCATGGCATCTATTTTTTTCTTATGCTTCAACACCCCGCTGACGAGTTCTCTGGCGAATTCTAGCGCTGGTTCGGGCAACGATTGTTCCTCTGCCAGCCTGTTCAAAGAACCATCGGGTTTGTGGCTGGTGCAGTCGCTTTCGTATAATGCCTGTAGCGCTACTATCCTCGCCTTGCGCCTCAAGCCTGTCATAGAACCCTCAACTCAGGCTAGCTCTTGTCTTAATATTCATATTTTTAAACAGCTAGAGGGAGCGCCAGGGCGCTCATACCATGGCTAAGCCGCCGTTTACATTCAATACCTGCCCGGTTATGTAATGGGCTTCCTCAGAGGCAAGGAAGGCTACGGCGTTAGCCACATCCTTGGGTAAACCGAAGTATCCCACAGGGATTTGCTTCATGAACTCCTGCTTTACGTTATCAGTGAGCTTCTGGGTCATTCCTGTGTCTATGAAGCCGGGGGCAACGGCGTTGACGGTGATGCCCCGTGAAGCAACCTCTCTGGCGGTGCTCTTGGTCAGACCTATCAAGCCCGCCTTTGAGGCGGAATAGTTGGCTTGACCGGCATTGCCAATCACGCCCACGACGCTTGCGATGTTCACTATGCGACCCCAGCGCTGCTTCATCATATGCCTTATCACAGCTTGTGTGCAGAGGAAAGCGCCCTTCAGGTTGATATTCAAAACCAGGTCCCAGTCGGCTTCGGACATCCTCATGAGCAGGTTGTCCTTGGTGATGCCGGCGTTGTTTACCAAGATGTCTATATGCCCGAATGAGGATAATGCCTGTTCTACGAGCTTATTGACCTCCGCAGATACGGTGACGTTGGCGGTTACGGCGATGCTTTTAACGTTTTTGGACTCGATTTCGGCAGCTACCGCCTTGGCTGTAGCCTCGTTCACGTCGCTGATAACCACGCTGGCGCCTCGCTCTGCCAGCAGGAGGGCTATCTCTCGACCTATCCCCTGTCCGCTTCCTGTGACTATGGCTACTCTACTAGATAGATTCATTTTGCAACTCTCTTCAAGAAATTTGGAAGCTGTTTGATTCAGAGGTTTACAGCTTTGATGGACTCCGGGTCGCTCATATTGAGAACCCGCACCTTGTCGCTAATCCTCTTGATAAGCCCGGAGAGCACCTGTCCGGGTCCAATCTCGATGAAGGTGGATACACCTTCTCCGACCATATATTCTACAGAAGGCTGCCATTGGACGCAATGGCATAGCTGGCGCAGCAGTTCCTCTTTTACTTCCCCTGCTGTAGTAACAGGTTTGGCTGTGCTGTTGACCACAATGGGCATTTCGGGGGTGTTGAAACTAAGCTGTGAAATGGCTTGCGCCATGCCTTCTACGGTGGGCTGCATCAGTGTCGAGTGGAAAGCACCGCTGACCTGTAGCGGCACTACCCTGCGTGCTCCTTTAGCTTTAGCCAGCTCTGAGGCACGAGCAATCGCTTCTTTAGACCCGCTGATGACGATTTGTCCTGAGCAGTTGAAATTGGCGATCTCAGCACCGCTCTCCCTGCAAATTTCTCTTAACGCAGCCTCGTCGAGCCCGATGACCGCTGCCATGCCTCCGGGTCTGAGTTGTCCTGCCTCCTGCATCAGACGTCCGCGCTCTCTCACCAGGCGAACAGCATCGCTGAACTTGAGCACATTGGCGGTAACGAGGGCAGTGTATTCGCCCAGGCTATGTCCGGCTACGAAAGACGGCTTCCTGGCGCTGTTGAACTCTGAGGCTACTCGCAGACAGGCGATGCTGACAGTCATTATCGCCGGTTGGGCGTTGATAGTCTGACGGAGTTCCTCTTCGGTACCTTCGAAGCAAAGTTTAGACAGGGGGAATTTGAGGGCTTCATCTGCTTCGTCGAAGACCTCTTTAGCCTTGGGGGAGCTTGTGTAAAGCTTAAGCCCCATCCCCACAGACTGCGACCCCTGTCCGGGGTAGACGTGTGCTATCTTAGGTTTTGAGTTTGCCTCAGACGCGACCATAAGCTGCCCCTGTAGGGTTACTCCTTCTTCTTGGGCTTCCTCTCTTTGATTACCTGTCTGCCATTATATGTTCCGCAAAAGTGACAGACCTCGTGGGCAGGCTTGAGGTTTTGGCATTGTGTACAAGGGACAAGGGAGGGGACAATCACGCCAAGGTGGCTGCGCCTTTTCCCCTGTCTCGACTTGGCATATTTCCTTTTAGGTAGTGGTGGCATTGTTTAACTAACCCCTTTCTTTCTCCCCCGCTGCGTCTTTTTCGAAAGCAGTCCCTGAAGCTGTGCCCAGCGTGGATCGGCGGGAAGAGGCGCGCAATCGCAGGTTCCGTGGTTGAGATTGCGCCCACACTGGGGGCACAGACCGGAGCAGTCCTTGTGGCAGACCGGATTCATGGGCAGCGCCATAATCTTGTACTGACGTACCGCCTCGCCGAGGTCCAGGATATGGTTCTCGTCGATAAGGAAAGCGCCAGCTTCGGTCGGTGGCGGTAGAGGCAAGCCGCTAACCGGGTCTATCGTCAGGAAGAACTCCTCCTCTAAATTCATCTTCAATGGATATTGGAACCGCTCTAGGCAGCGACTGCATTCACCTTTTACACTCGTATCCAGCTTGCCGGCTACGAGGATGCTGCGGTTGGTGCGCAGGAATTGCACCTTGCCCCGGATGGGATTGTCTTCGTCGTCAGTGTCGTCAATATCGTAATAGCGCACAGAGCCAATGCCTTCTTTAAGCTGCTGCGCCACGTTGAACTTCATCGTCGTGCTCTCAAGCATCTGAATCTGCATATTAACGCTAATTTTATGATAACACAGACCGAGTTGTCAAGTTACTCAAGTACCGTCTGAACGTGCGGCTGGTTGCTCCGAGGTTGGGGCTGGTGTTTGGAGACTAGCCTTTTATTACGCCGATAGGTCTGGCTTTGACCACCTTCAGCGAGATGCCAGAAGCGTGGGTTACGTGCACGACCTCGGTGACGTCTTTGTAGGCTGACGATGCCTCCTCAGCCAGTCCTGAGATGCTCGCTACCTTTACGGCAATGCCCTTGGCTGCAAGCTCGGCGATTATGTCGGAGCCACGGGCGCTCCTCTTAGCCGCAGAGCGGCTCTGCACCCTGCCAGCACCGTGGCAGGTGGAGCCGAAGGTCTCCTCCATAGCCCTCTCGGTACCTACGGCTACGTAGGAGCAGCGTCCCATGTCGCCGGGGATGAGCACAGGCTGCCCCACCTTGCGGTATGCACTAGGTACATCGGGATGCCCAGCAGGGAAGGCCCTGGTGGCGCCTTTACGGTGGACGCAGACGGGGGTCTTTTTGCCGTTTACCTGGTGCTCCTCTATCTTGGCGATGTTGTGAGCCACATCGTAGACCACCCTCATCCCCATCTCGCGCGGGCTCTTGTTGAACACCTTGCCGAAGGACTCCCTTGCCCAGTGGGTGATGCACTGGCGGTTAGCCCAAGCGTAGTTGGCAGCGCAAGCCATCGCTGCCAGGTAAGCTTGTCCTTCTGGAGATTTAACTGGAGCGCAGGCGAGCTGGCGGTCGGGAAGTTCGATGCCGTAGTTTCTGGCTGTGGTGCCCATTGTCTTCAGATAATCATCGCATACCTGATAGCCGAAGCCACGAGAGCCGGTATGAACCAGGAGCAATATCTGCCCCACATCGTCAATGCCGAAGACCTGGGCAACGGTGGGGTTATAGATTTCGTCCACCACCTGAACCTCGAGGAAGTGGTTGCCCGAGCCCAGTGTCCCCGATTGAGGTACGCCGCGGGTCTTCGCCCTGTCGCTCACCTTATCAGGGTCTGCCCCGCCCATAGCACCGTGCTCCTCTGTGTATTCCAGGTCATCCCGTTCGCCGAATCCTGCCTCCACAGCCCAGGCTGCGCCTTTAATCAGCAGCTTCTCAATCTCATTGCCTCTGAGCCTTATCTTGCCCTCGGAGCCCAGACCGGATGGTACGTTGTGAAAAAGGTCGTTGAGCAGCTTTTCTATTTTGGGCTTGACCTCGTCTTTTGTAAGATTGGTGCGAATGAGACGCACGCCGCAGTTTATATCGAAGCCCACGCCTCCCGGAGAAATCACGCCGTCGCTGACCCTGGTGGCGGCGACACCGCCGATGGGGAAGCCGTAGCCCCAGTGGATGTCGGGCATAGCCATCGACCTGCTCACTATTCCTGGCAAAAAAGCCACGTTGGCTACCTGCTCCAGGGATCGGTCTTCCTTAATCTGCCGCAGCATTTTCTCATCGGCGTAAATCAGCCCGGGCACCCTCATCCCAGGCTTATATGTTGCGGGTATCTCCCAGCGGTAATCGTCTATTTTGTTCAGCGTGCCCTTCCACGCCTCTGTCATTTTGTCCTCCTCCTTAGATGTCCAGGATGAGCTGGACCCTAACCCCTTTGTTCTTTTCTATCTTGAGCATGTGATAGGTGGCAGCCTTGACCGCAGTTTTTAGTTGATGGCGCGACGTGTCTATCTTCTCGCCGTACACCTTCGCCTTAAGCTTTTTCTGGCTGAGGGCGGTTATCTCAAACCTTTTGAATATAATGTGTTCGACATCGAACAAATAGAGCAACTCGTTGAGCCAGTCAACCAGCAGAGCCTCCTGGTCTGTGGACTGGACATCTATCTCTCGGCTGATGCTTCCCCTCACCTTCTCGAGGTTGGCTATCAGGCTGAACATGCCGAAGGCTGCGTTGGCGAAGGCTTCCTTTAGGTCTTTGCCATAGGCTACTATGCCAACGTCTGCGGTATGGTCCATCACCTCGAATCTGATCACGATGCCCCCTCCAGCTAGTTGATTATATCATAATGGGTAGGGGCAGCCCCGTGTGTCTGGCCGCCCTTCGACAAGCTCAGGGCGAACGTATAAACCTGCCCATACGACAAGCAAACGAAGCATAGGGATTTATGCTAGAATTCAGATATGAAATTCATGGTTGATGCCAATGTGGGCAGGCTGGCACGGTGGCTCAGGATTGCAGGATTCGATACCCTGTTCATCAACGACCTGGATGACAACAGGCTGGTTCGAATCGCCTTGTCTGAGGGCAGGGTGCTGCTCACCAAGGATACGCAGATACTCAAAAGGCGACTGGCTACCAC
>CAYHAX010000105.1:0-2265 GCA_964354695.1 uncultured Dehalococcoidia bacterium | reverse complement strand
GGGCACTGGGCTAAGAACGCTGGAAAGGTTGACTGGGCTAAAGTGGAAAAGTCGCCTGTCCGCTGCGCCGATGGCAAGGCGGAGAAGGCTATGCTCTCGGCTATCGATGAAGCTAAAAAAGAGGGCGATACCCTGGGCGGTGTTTTCGAGGTGGTCGCCAGCGGCATGCCTATCGGGTTGGGCAGCCATGTTCACTGGGAGCGCAGGCTCGATGGCAGGATAGCGCAGGCTATTATGAGCATAAACGCTGTCAAGGGTGTGGAGATAGGGGCTGGTTTCAATGTAGGCAGTCTCCCTGGCTCGCAGGTTCACGATATAATCGAGTTCAACGCAAAGGATAAGTGGCGCCATGCAACGAACCGCGCCGGTGGCATCGAGGGCGGCATGAGCAACGGCGAGCCAATAGTGATACGTGTTGCGGTAAAGCCCATTCCTACGCTGGGCAAGCCTCTGCCATCTGTGGATTTAAGGACAGGCAAAACGGTTGAGGCTCATATTGAGCGGAGCGATATCTGTGTCGTGCCCGCAGCCGGCGTTATCGGTGAGGCGATGCTGGCTATTGTACTGGCTGGCGCGGTGCTGGAGAAGTTCGGCGGCGACCATATAGATGAGACCTTGCGCAACTATCGAAGCTACCTGAAGACAATAGGGCTCAAAAAGACTTCATGAGCAATCTGGGCTTTCACTGCCATAACCTCGACCTTTTCGATGAGATGATACTGGGCAACGGGCTCCGCCGGGGCGAGTTCTATGACCTTCGTGCCGAGGAGTTGCCCAAGCTCAGGCAGCTTGTCGAGAAGCATAAATTGAAATGGAGCATACACTCTCCGTTGGTGCAACTGGACTGGTATCCCCAGCCGCCCACATGGTCTTTCCTTTGCGATGAGGACGGGGAGAAGAGGGAATTGACCATGAGGATGATAACGCAGGCTGTGCAGCAAGCCGATGAGTTTGGGGCTGAGTATGTGGTAGTTCACTTTCCATCGCCGACATCGGAGGCTCACGCCGAGAACATGGCAAAGCTGGAAGGCGTAGCCTGGAAGAGCTGCGACCGCCTGGCAGAGCTCAGCGTGAAGAGGAAAGTCAATATACATGTCGAGGGCGTGGGCGCAAGCCCTTTGATTAATGCAGAGTTCCTCTCGAGGGTATTAAAGCAGTATGCCCCTCCTTTGAGGTATTGTTTCGACACTGCTCACACGCAACTGGCTGCTATCAGCAACGGTTTTGACATTTATCCGTTTGAGACAGAGCTTTTGCCTTACCTGGGCTCTGTTCATCTCTGGAATACTCGCAGTAAGGATGATTACCTGGCTTACCACCATATCCCGGTGCATCCCAGTCAGAGTGCCGACGATGGCTGGGTGGACATTGCGCGGATTTTGAAGATAATTGGCTCTGAGAGAAGTTCGCCGCCCATCATTTTTGAGAGCGGTCGCACGTATCCGCAGGCTTTGGGGGACTACGATTACAGGGAGGGGGTAAAATGGGTGAGAGACCTGGTGGAAACATATTCCTGACTGGCTTCTCCTACACTGGCAAGACAAAGGTGGGGCAGGTAGTAGCCAGGAAATTGAGTTGGAAGTTCGTTGATATAGATGACGAGGTGGTCCGTATTTGCGGCAAGACCATCGCCGAGATATTTGCCCATGAGGGCGAGGAGAAATTTCGCGAGTTGGAAAGCAAGGTGCTGGAGCGCGTGAGCCAAGGGACTAATCTGGTTATCGCTACAGGTGGTGGCGCTGTTATGAGCGCAGCCAACCGCGAGGTGATGATGGGGAGCGGAGTGGTCGTCAGCCTGGAGGCGAAGCCGGCAACTATATACCAGCGGTTGGTGAAGGATGCCGAAGCTGACAAAGAGGAGGTGGTCAGACCCCTCCTCGCGGGCACCGAGCCACTGAAGCGCATCGAGTGGTTGAAGGAGTTTCGTCAGAAATATTATGCGCTTGCCGATTGGACGGTGCACACCGATAACCTGACCTTTGATGAGGCTGCGGAGGAGGTTATTCTGGGGTGGAGGTTTGGGGGGAGGGGCAGGGCTGCCCTTCCTGTTTTGCCCGATGTGCGGGAAGCGGAGGCACCCTATTGTGAGCAGCAAGGGGCTGCCTGTGTGGTAACAACCGCTACAGAGAGCTACCCGGTGTTTGTAGGATGGGGGATGCTAGAGCAGTTGGGCAGGCGGATGCGCAACGCCGGGCTCTGGGGCAAGGCTCATATTGTGAGCGATGAGAGGGTGTTACCTCTCTACGGGCACAGGGTGGCGAAGAT
>CAYHAX010000104.1:0-8238 GCA_964354695.1 uncultured Dehalococcoidia bacterium | reverse complement strand
GACCATATTAAGGATGGGAAGTGCCCCTCCTGCGGGGGAGAGCTTACCGAACCACGCATGTTCAATCTCATGTTTAAAACCTTCGTAGGCCCCGTGGAGGATGAGGCATCCGTTGTCTATCTGCGCCCGGAGACCGCTCAGGGCATATTCGTCAATTTCCCGAACGTGATTACATCTACTAGAAGGAAGCTGCCCTTCGGTATTGCCCAGATAGGCAAATCCTTCCGAAATGAGATTACCACGGGCAACTTCATCTTCAGGATGCGCGAGTTCGAGCAGATGGAAGTCGAGTACTTCGTCAAGCCTGGCACTGATGAGCAGTGGTTCAAGCACTGGGTAGAGGAAAGGTTCAACTGGTATATCAACCTGGGCATCAAAAAGGAGAACCTCAGGCTCCGCCAACATGACAAGGATGAGCTTGCCCATTACGCCCGAGATTGTTACGACGTAGAATACCTGTTCCCTATCGGCTGGTCAGAACTGGAGGGCATTGCCAACCGCACCGACTTCGATTTGAAGCAACATGCCAAGTTTAGCGGCAAAGACCTGAGCTACTACGAAGAGGAAACAAAGCAGCACTTCGTCCCCTACGTCATTGAACCTTCAGCGGGCGTTGACCGCTCTGTCTTGGCTTTTCTTGCAGATGCCTACGACGAGGAGAAGGACAAGGAAGGCTTGAGAGTCATACTGAGGCTTCATTATGATTTAGCCCCAGTAAAAATTGCAGTCCTCCCTCTGAGCCGGAACGAGACATTGCTGCCTCTGTCAAAAGAGGTTTACAATACCCTGCAAAAGTGCTGGATGGTGCAATACGACGATGCCCAGAGCATAGGCAGACGTTATCGCAGACAGGACGAGATAGGTACGCCTTTCTGTGTTACCATCGACTTCCAATCGCTTGAAGACAAGCAGGTTACTATCCGTGACCGTGATAAGATGAGGCAGATAAGAGTGCCCATAGAAGTATTGAAGTCGACGCTGGATGCCAAGCTCAATGGCGAACCCATGGAAGTGCTGCCCTCGGGTGGGAAGAAGTGGCTGGGGTTTGAACAATAGCGAGAGAAGCCACGCAAATCATGACTTTTGCTTGAGAGGTGTGACATGATGGAAAAATCACCGAATGAAACAAAGACAGGTTTACTTGAGAAATGTAAAGTGGTGCTGCGCTGGCTATTGAATTTGTGGCCCTTTTTCGTCTTCCTGATTGGACTTGGCGTCTCTTACTATCTTCTATCCAAGGACTTCGACGAAATCGCTCTCATAGCGCTTATAGCTGCAACTTTACTGTACGCTCTTGTCACTTATCTTCACATCGACACCAGTAGAAAAACGGCAAGAGAGGTGCGAAAATCCAGGTTCGCCTCCCTGCAGCCTATAATTGTGATGGGGCGCAACATATCACATGGTGCAATGACGAACGAAAGGCATGTCAGCGAACAGGATACTCTTGCTGACAAGACTTGGCTCCACAATGTAGGGCAGGGTCCAGCATTGAACCTCGGTTTCTCTATGAAGGAACCATCCCGCAAGAAGCCTCTCCTGACGCTTACCGGAAGCAAACTCAGTGCTCTAAGTCCCGGCGAGAGTTACGAACTGTCGCTGTTGACTATTAAAGATTGGAAGAGGAAGGGAAAGCACGATTTGGTAGTGGAATATGAGGATGTGTTCGGGAAAAGATGGCGCAGCGGTTTGGAGCTTGATTATGACCACCATTTAGACAAATTCGCTATCAAAAACTTTTTCTACGAAAGAGTGAAGCCAGCGAAAACGCAGTCTCCTTCACAAAAATCCTAAACCCTTCTGAAAATCGGTGGCAGTTAGATGAAGGCACTGATTCTAAAAAGACCATGCTCAATTGATGAAAGACCTCTTAGCATTGCTGAGGTCGATACGCCAATCCCAGGACCTAAAGAAATCCTTCTTAAAATCATGACCTGTGGCATTTGTCATACCGACCTTCATATCGTTGAGGGAGAACTTAAGCCGAAGAAGCTTCCGATTATACCAGGGCATCAGATCGTTGGTGTTGTGGCAGCGATGGGTAAAAGAGTCACCAGATTCCGCAAAGGGGACAGGGTAGGAGTTGCCTGGCTCAATTCCACATGCGGTAAATGTGAGTTCTGCCAAAAGGAAAAGGAGAACCTCTGCGAGAAGGCTAAGTTCACAGGATATGATGTCGATGGGGGATACGCTGAATACGCTGTGGTCTCAGAGAATTTCGCCTATCCTATCCCCAGAGGGTTTTCTGAGATTGAGGCGGCACCGCTGTTTTGCGCAGGGGTGATTGGATTTCGAGCGCTGAGGCTGTCGGAAGTAGAGAAAGGGGAACGTCTGGGACTTTTCGGCTTTGGTGCATCTGCTCACATAGTCATTCAAATAGCCAAGCATTGGGGCTGTCAGGTGTTTGTTTTCACCAGAAGCGAGGAGCACCGCAAACTTGCTAAAGAGCTAGGAGCGGACTGGACAGGAAGAGCAGAGGATACTCCTCCTGCTCGGCTCAACAGCGCTGTCATCTTCGCTCCTGCGGGTAAACTGGTGCTCGATGCCTTGAGAGTACTAAACAAAGGCGGTACCCTTGCCCTTGCCGGAATCTACATGACACCCATTCCAGAGCTGGATTACAACAAGCATCTATATTACGAAAAAACTGTAAGAAGCGTAGCCAACAGCACCCGAAGAGACGCTGAAGACTTGCTGAAGCTTGCCGCTGAGATACCTATTCGTACGGAAGTCCAGGAATTCGACTTGAATGAGGCAAATCGTGCATTGATGCTGCTCAAGCAGGGTAAAATTCAGGGCGCAGGTGTACTGAAGGTTTCACAATGATTCGCATCCTTCATTTCGCTGACTTGCACCTCGGCATAGAGACCTATGGTCGCATCGACCCAAGCACAGGGTTATCCTCACAGCTCACCGATTTCCTGGAAGCTCTGGACCAGTTAGTTGAATATGCTTTGGGAAACGATATAGACCTGGTGCTCTTCTGTGGGGATGCCTACAAGAGCCGCGACCCTAGCCAGACCTATCAGCGCGAGTTTGCCAAACGCATAAGGAAGTTTAGTGATAATGGAACACACGTGTTTCTCCTTGCAGGCAACCATGACTTGCCTAACGCCATGGGAAGAGCAACATCAGTGGAGATATTCGACATCTTAGTAAATGAGAACGTCACCGTGGCTAATACACCTCAGACCTGTCGCATAGAAACAGCAAAAGGCTCCATCCAGATTGTTGCTTTGCCCTGGGTGAGATACGGCAAGTTGTTAAGCCGAGAAGATACTAAAAACCTGTCATTGCCTCAGCTTAATCAAAAACTCGAAGAGATCCTTACAAACTGGATAAATGCTCAGGCGAACGAGCTTGACTCCAACCTGCCCGCAATTTTCGCAGGACATCTGACTCATTCCGAGGCAATTGTGGGCACAGAGAAAGCTATGATGGTAGGGAGAGACCCAGTTTTGATGCGGAGTAATATTGCCAATACCGCTTTTGAATATGTGGCTCTGGGGCATATGCACATGCGGCAAATTATTGAGCGCCCGGTACCTGTCGTTTACCCCGGGAGCTTGCAAAGCATCGATTTTGGAGATGAAGGACAGGAGAAGGGCTTTTACGTTGTGCAACTGGATGAAACTTCCGCTCGCGGAAAGCGATTGAAATCGTATGAATTTCATCCTGTGAAAACGCGGCGTTTTCTTACCATCGAGGTGGATGCGGACACCGATAATCCCGAAGCATCTGTGCTTAATGCTATTGCCAGCAATGATGTGAAGGATGCCATAATTCGCTTGTTTATTAAGGTATCTGCATCGAAAGAAGGCTTGCTTCAGGAAGGTGAGATAAGAAGAGCCCTCAAAGATGCCTACTTCATCGCTGCTATTAAAAAGGAGGTTGAGAGGGAACACCGCACTCGGCTGGAAAGCCATTTTGCTGAGTCGATGACACCACTGGAGGCGTTGGGTCTATACTTTGAGTCCAAGAGGACCCCTAAAGGCAGGGCACGGGTACTGCTGGAATATGGAGAGAGACTGATACAGCAATACGGAACCCATGAGTAGAACCGCTGCTCGATAGGTGGTGTAATCAAGACAAGCAGGTAATCAGATAAGTTTTCGATTTGAAACAGCCTAAAATATCTCCAGACAGCATTGGAGGAGCTTTTCCCAAAATATCACTATTCACAAAGATAGGCATATGCTATTAAGGTAAGACGATGGTTCCGATCAAGTTAGTTCTCAGAAATTTCATGTGCTATCGCGAGAATGTGCCTGCCCTTAGCTTCGAGGGCATCCATGTAGCTTGCCTGTGCGGAGACAACGGACACGGTAAGTCAGCCTTGCTTGACGCTATCACCTGGGCATTGTGGGGGAAAGCCAGAGCTAAAAGCGATGATGAGTTGATACACATCGGGCAAAGTGAAATGGAGGTTGAGTTCGAGTTTTCGGTGGGATCAAACAGATATCGTGTGTTGAGAAAACGTACCAAAGCAGGATTGAAACGCATCAGTCAACCCTACCTCGATCTTCAGGTGGCAACCTCCGATGGTTTCGCAACCATCAGTGGGAACTCTATCAGGGAAACCGAGCAGAAGATAATCGAATTACTGCGTATGGACTATGATACCTTCATTAACAGCGCGTTACTGCTTCAGGGTCGCGCCAATGAATTCAGTATTAAGAAACCTGCTGACCGCAAAGAAGTCCTGGCAAACATACTCGGTCTATCCCTCTACGATGAACTTGAAAAACTGGCGAAAAACAATATCAAGGAAAAGGAACTTCTCTACCAGAGGCTGACAGGGGATATAGCTCGAATCGGACAGGAGTTAGAACAGAAACCTAATTACGAATCAGACCTTCAAGCGATACAAGCAGCCATAGGCACAATTGCTGATGAGATAGAGAGAAAGGAATCTATCCTAACTAAGTTGCGTCAATCCAGGGAAGCACTGAAATTCAAAGAAGAACAGTATAAAGACCTGGGAAAACAGATAGAGCAGGCGGAGAAGCAGCTAAATTACTTGAATACGCGAGGAATCGAACTTCGCGCGAAAATAGCGAGATACGAGAAATCCCTGGCAGGTTACGAAGGGGATTGTGCCGGGTTCAAAGAAAAAGCGCTCGAACTGGCGAAACAAGAGCAACAATTGAAGGGAAAAAGAGAAGACGAAAAGGAACTTTCCAATCGTATCCACTTCCTGCGCTTGTCAAACGTGCAATTGAAAAAGGAGATGGAGGAACTGAAGGGAAAAATCGACCTGCTGGCAAAAGGAGAAACCCGATGTCCTTTGTGCGACACAGAGCTTGGCGAAGAAGGCAGAAAGAGAATAATAGCAAACTACGAAAACCAGGGGCGCGATAAGGGCAATATCTATAGAGCAAACCAAAGCGGGGCACACGAGAATGAGGAAAACCTCAGACGGCTCAAAGAAGAAGTGGGGAAGCTCGAGAACACAATAGTAACTGAGAAAGCCAAGCTGGAAAGACAAGCAGGTGCCTTGGAAAAAGAACGAGCTGAAGCAGAAATCGCCCTTCCCAAAGAAAGAGAGGCTTTGGATTATACCCTTAAAGCAGCGGATGAACTAAATGAATCCCTCCAGGGGTACAACGATAGAAGGAAAACCATTCTGGAAGAGATAAGCAGTTTGCCAGAACTCGAGCGTGAGTTCGCAGAGGCTGAAAAGGCACGTCGTGAACTGCGGGAGCGAGAGCGCGAGATGCGCGTTAAGTCAGGTAAACTGCAGGAAAGCCTGCGTCGCTGTTCCCAACTGGAACTGGAAAAGCAGCAGAAATCTGATGAACTGCGGCAGGTGGCAGATGATAGAAGCATATACGAAGAACTTGCGATCGCCTTCGGTAAGAAGGGAGTGCAAGCTCTGCTAATAGAGAACGCCCTTCCAGAGATTGAGGAGGAAGCGAATCGCCTCCTCGGCAGGATGACAAATAACAGAATGCACTTGAAGATTGAAAGCCAGCGCGACACCAAAAAAGGTGATACCATAGAGACACTTGACATAAAGATAGCTGACGAACTGGGGACACGCAGCTACGAGATGTTCAGCGGGGGCGAGGCTTTCCGGGTTAACTTCGCTATACGTATCGCTCTGTCGAAGCTACTGGCGAGACGTGCAGGTGCGCCTATGCCTACGCTCATAATCGACGAGGGGTTTGGTACTCAGGATACCTCCGGTAGGGAAAAGCTGGTTGAAGCTATAAGCTCCATTCAGGACGATTTCGAAAAAATCCTGGTCATCACACACATAGAGGAGTTGAAAGACGCTTTCCCCGTACGCATAGATATCATTAAAACTGAAGATGGCTCTACGTTTTCTATCAGCTAGCACAATCGCTTGACATTGTACTGATGCTATTCTAGTATCTTACTAGGTAAATTTGAGGCAGAGGGAGATTTTGCCCAAGGAGACGCAAGAGCTAGCTACGCATCTAACGGGAATTATCCTCACTTTTCCCTCTAGTTATTCTATTACTTTAAGCCCCGGTTCAAACCCATATAATAATTGTCTGAGAGGGGTGTACCTTGCCTAGAATTTCCATAATACCAACCCAGCCGAAATTCTTTGATTTCTTCGAGGATAGCGTGGCTAACCTGGCGAAGGCAACAGAAGCGTTCGCTGACCTTTTAGAGAATTACGAGGACGTGCCAAAGAAAGTGGCTCGGATCACAGAGCTCGAACATTATGGTGACGCTATTACTCACCAGATTATGAGGCAGTTGCACCGCAGCTTTCTAACTCCCATCGACCGCGAAGATATCGCTCTACTTGCTGAACGGCTGGACAGTGTAATGGATTTTATCGAGGATGCGGCAAACTCAATGTTGCTTTATCGTATCGAGAAGCCTACCAAAAGAGCACGCGAACTGGCAGTGATTCTAGTTGCAGTGTCCAAAGAGCTGGGTGCAGCCCTGCCACTTCTCCGTAGACATTCCAAAATGAAGGAAATCCTGAATCATTGCGTAGAGATCAACAGATTGGAAAATGAAGCAGATGCAGTGACTCGTCTAGGCTTAGCTGAGCTATTTGAGGGCGCATCCCTCGCAGAGGTCATTAAGTGGCGAGAAATCTATGAACACATGGAAAATGCAGTCGACAGGGGAGAAGATGTAGCAAACGTCCTCGAGGGCGTGGTGCTCAAGAATGGATGACGCCCTTATTCTAATACCAGTTTTAGTTCTAGTTTTAGCTGCTGAGTTTCTCAATGGCGTAACTGATGCCCCCAACGCTATTGCCACCGTAGTCTCTACCCGTGTTCTCCCTCCTCTTGCCGCAGTTGGAATGGCAGCTATATTCAATCTCGCAGGAGCTATAGCTACTGGCACTGCTGTGGCTATCACTATAGGCAAGGGATTTGTGAACCCTGATGTTATCTCTCTGGAAGTAGTAGCCGCAGCTATGTTAACCATCGTGCTCTGGACCATAGTAGCCTGGAAATTGGGTTTGCCTACCAGCAAAAGCCATGAGCTTGTTGCAGGACTCACCGGTGCAGCATTGGCTGCAGCTGGTCCTTCTGTCCTCCTTACCGAGGGATGGAAAAAAGTAGCCATAGGCTTGGGCTTCTCCACTTTCATGGGATTTTTCTTGGGCGTCTTATTCATGATAATTATTTACTGGCTGCTCCGGCACACCAGCCCCTCATCTGTTAGAGGTATATTCAGCAAACTTCAGATTGCTTCATCCGCTTTCATGGCCTTCAGCCATGGCAGTAATGACGGGCAAAAATTTATGGGTGTCTTTGCATTGGCACTTATGTTGGGAGGAGTCACCTCTGAGTTCCATGTCACTTGGTGGGTCATTCTTATTTGTGGTGTTGTAATGGGGCTGGGGACGATATTTGGGGGGTGGCGCATAATGCGCACAGTGGGCTTTAAGCTAACCGAACTGGAGCCGGTGACCGGCTTTGCTGCTGAAACTGCTGGTGGCACTTCCATTATGATTGCTTCAACTTTCGGCGTGCCTCTTAGCACCACTCACACCATTAATACAGCTATAATGGGGGTGGGTTCGACGCGCAGGATGTCGGCTGTACATTGGGAGGTGGCAAGGCGCATCGTAGCGACCTGGATTCTGACTTTCCCTGCCTGCTTCGCTCTGGGATGGGTTTTGAGCTGGCTATTGGGCTTCATAATGTAATGACCACAGGCGCGAACTTGGAGCACCTTCATGTCTATCGTCAAGGTGTGCTTCCTGAAATTGACCGCGATTACTTGATACGTTAGAAT
>CAYHAX010000103.1:0-4638 GCA_964354695.1 uncultured Dehalococcoidia bacterium | reverse complement strand
CTGGTAAAGGGGAAAGCCCTGCTCGAGGCGTCGGGCGGGATAACCCTGGATAATGTACGCTCTGTTGCTGAGACAGGCGTTGACTATATTTCCATCGGCGCTCTCACTCATTCTGCAAAGGCGCTTGATATAAGCCTCGAGGTTAAGCCTGCGTGAATAGAATCAAAAGATGCGCACGGGCAACGTGGGGAGTATTCAGGAATCGCTATCTTAGCTTTGTTTTCCGCATCGCTCTCGGGATAATTTTCATAATATCCGGTGCTGGCAAGTTGCCTGAAGGAGCGGCGTTTGTTGACCAGGTCGAAGAGGCAAACATTCTACCGCACGCACTGGCCTGGGTCTATGGGACTGCGCTTCCCTATGTGGAGATCGTTATAGGAGCGCTCTTGATCCTGGGGCTTCTGTCAAGATTTGCTGCTGGCATCGGTGGCCTTGCGGCTCTGAGTTTCATCATTGGCAACAGCACTAGGCTTTACCGTGGATTGTATGGGGAGTGTGGCTGCTTCGGCAGCATCGCTTCGCTGCAGTTCAGCACCGGGGAGGCCCTCATAATTGATTGCGTGCTTCTGCTCATGGCCCTCCAGATACTGGAACATAAAGGGGAGCTCTTGAGCCTGGACTCGATGATTTTCCGCAGGAAAGCCTCAGCTTAGCTCTTGGTGGCGGTGGCGAGGTAGCGGTGAGCCCCGTCTCTCACTTCGATGTGCTTCATACCGGACTTTGCTAGCAGCTTGCGCATCTTTGCTTTGTCGGGTATAGTGTCGTTCACTATTACATCGCCTATGGACTTATGAAGCTCGTTGATGGCATGGCGGCTGGCAGTGTGGCAGATGGCTAGCCTGCCACCGTTGCGGAGTACCCTAGCCATTTCTGCAAGGGCTCTTGGCTTATCGGGGAAGTGGGGGAAGCAGGAGTAGCAGATGACCAGGTCGAAGGTCTCGCTCACTAGAGGTATGGCGGCAGCGTCGGCGTGAATATATTCTATGTGTCCCCTGTGCCCACTGTTCCTCGCTTGCTTGAGCATCTCCTCGGCGATGTCCAGCGATACTACTTTGCCCTTATCGCCTGCAGCTTCATAGAGCATGGGTAGCAGGATGCCTGTGCCGCCCCCGACGTCGAGAATAGCGTCACCTGGCTTGATAACCAGTTCTTCTATCAACTTGGGCAGTCGGGCTTTGGTCTCAGCGCTCGCCATGCGGTCCCATCTGCTTGCCAGTTGATTAAAGTACTCTCGATGGTTCATCTTTCGCTCGCCACCTCTTGACTTTCCTTTTTGGCGAAAACAGGGTAGCCAGTCCGAATACTAGAGAGGATGTAACTATGATGGCAGCACCGCTGGGCACGTTGAAAAGATAGGATGCCAGAAGCCCCACCCAGCCTGAGACCACTCCGAAGACTGCGGAGAGCAGGAACATCTTCTTCAGGCTATAGGTTAGCTGGTAAGCGGCAGCCGCGGGGTTGATGATGAGGCTGAAGATGAGCAAACCCCCGATAGGGGAGAGGGAGACGGTGATAGTAGACCCGGTCAGGAACAGGATGCCGTAGATGATGAAGCTGGCTGGTATGCCTACCGCCAAAGCTATCTCGCGATTGAAGATTACAGCCTGGATTTCCTTGAAGAACAGGAGCACAAGCCCCACTACTCCTACTGCCACAATACCGAGCAAGAGCAGGTCTGTATTGCTGACGGTCAGGATACTGCCCCAGAGCAATCCCAGCATCTCGGTCTTGGGTCCCGACATCAGCCCCATGAATATGAAAGCCAGCCCCAGCATCAGTGAGAAGAGCACGCCTATGGAGGTATCGAGGTTCAGTTCCCCTCTGCTGGCGAGGGGTCCGATGATGGCAGCGGTGCCCAGGCTGAACAGAAATGCGCCGAGGATGGGGTCAAACCCCAGCAGAACACCGAGAAGGGCTCCGGCGAAAGCTGCATGAGAGAGGCAGACCCCGATGAAAGAGATTCCCATGAGGACTACGAAGACTCCAACGGTAGCGCAAGCCACGCCGCCGAGGAATGCAGCCAGGATGGCGTTCTGCATGAACTGGTAACCGAAGATTGATAGGTCCATTTATCCTGCTGCTTTGAGGAATATCTGCCTTCCCTCATGCTCCTGAATCATGATGGGGGCGTCGTAGAGTTGACTCAGAATATCCTGCTTCAGTACAAGCTCCGGCACGCCCTGCTGCCAGATTTTGCCGTTTTTCATCAATACCACGCGGTCGCACGCTTCAGGCAAGGCGTTCAAATCATGGGTAACAAACAAGGTAGTTAGCTTCTGGGTCTCGTGGATTCTTCTCACTAGATCCAGTAGCTCCCCCTGGGCACGCCAGTCCAGCGAGGCGGTAGGCTCATCGAGAAGAAACATATCGGGCTCTTGAGCCAAAGCGCGGGCTATAGCAACCCTTTGCTGTTCTCCGCCTGAGAGATGCCCGATGGGGCGCTTAGACAGGTGGCTCATCCCCACCAGTTCAAGCATCTCATCCACAATCTCGCGATCTGCTCTGTTGGGTCGGCGGAACAATCCCAGTTGACCGTAGCGTCCCACCATTACCACCTCTTTCACCGTGATAGGCATCCGGGGGTCGATGTTCTGCGCCTGAGCCACATAGCCCACGCGTTTTCTGATTCCGTTGACAGAACCGTGGTTGATGCTGTGCCCCAGTACCCAGACGCGCCCCTGCACGAGCTTCCCTAGCCCGTTTATTAAACTGAGCAACGTGGTCTTTCCGGCGCCGTTAGGTCCGATGACTCCTAAGAACTCCCCCCTTTTTATCTCCAGCGAGACATCGCGGAGGGCGACGTGCTCGCGATAGGAGACCACAGCCCGTTCGATACTTACTGCCGTGCCGTTCATTTCACGATGGTTTCTCAAGGGCTTATCCCTCCCTGTACTTTGCTAGTGCTTTAAGTAGCCGTTCAACGTTGTACTCAGCAGCTTTAGCCCAGGTCTCAGTGTTGTCGAAGCCGCCAGGGAAGTTGGACAGTGTTACCTGGATAGCTCCAATGTCCTGCACCATGGCTTCACCAGCGTTAAATCCGCTCTGAAGGTTATCGATGATCAGCGCCACACTGGCTTCCTTGGCCTTGTCTATGAGATCTTTTAAATCTTTTATGGGTAGGTCCTCAGGGCGGCCGTAGGATGCGATAACATTGAACCCTGTCCATTGCACCAATCCGGTTATTTGTTCGGAGCATATTACATTGAACTGGCTCAAATTTCCAGCTTCGAGCCTGGCTTTGAGTTCATTACCTTTAGCGGTGATAGCTGCTTGCTGTGATCTGGCGTTATTCTGGTAATAGCTGGCATTCTGGGGATCTATTTCAGCCAGGGCTGAGGTGATGTTATCCACTGCTTGCGCTTGAACTGTAGGCGTCATCCAGTTGCCCATGATATTCAGTGTGACAGCCTGGAGTCCCGGGTTGTTGGCGGATTCAATCAACTGCTCGCTGAAAAGCTCGCCCTGCCAGCCGTGCATCAGGAAGAGAGTGGCGTCGGCAAGCATCTGGACGTCGCTGGCTTTTACATCGAAGTGCCCGGGGCATTGTGCTGGCGGGATGATGTTCGTTACCTGAACTTTGTCGTCTCCTACCTGTTGCACAATCGTGGAGATTAGAGAAGTGGAAGCGACCACCTTCAGCTTCGGCGTTGCCTCGCTGGTGCATGCAAGGGGAGATAGCAGCAGGCTTAGTAAAAGCGCAACGAATAAAAACCTGACGATGGAACTGGGTTTGCTCATGCTCTGTTTTCCTACTGTTTTATCCAAGTCTACTCAACGGTTATCCTGTGATTCATTAAGTCGATTCCTTTGATTTTGGCTGCGAGCTTCTTCTCGTTGCCCAGGATGTCCCTGAAGACTAGCTGCTTCCCCTTTACCTCTACCACAGCGACCTCTTTCATAAGCTCTTCTTCCTTGCCGCTGCTCACGAGGTAGGCTGTAGCTTCACACATGGCATCCCTCCCCTTCGTCAGCCTCGATTGCAATTCAATGCATTTGCAACTAATTGCATTTGATGTTAAAAAAAATTTTATCGCTGGCATTTCACGCAGTTGCCGAAGACGGCCAGGTGGCTCAGGTCAGCCTTGAAGTCGTATTGGCGCAGGATAGCTCCTTCCACCGGCTTGAGCACGGACTCATCGAGATGGAACACTTGTCCGCACTTGCGGCAGATTAAGTGGTGATGGTGCCCTTTCTCCACGGCGTGGTAGCGGAACTTGCCTCCGCCGAGGTCGGTCTCGGTGACCAGCCCCAGTTCTTTGAGAAGCTCGAGGGTGCGGTACACGGTGGAGATATTTACCTGGGGGTATTTAACGCGCACCTGGTCGTATATCTCCTCAGCGCTGATATGGTGGTCGCTGGCATGAATTGCGGAGAGAATCATCATGCGCTGTGGTGTCAGCCGGTAGCCCTGCTCTCGTAGAGTCTCGGTGCAACTCATAATTCGCCCTTCCGTAATAGATAATAACAGGTTTTGGGGCTTATTGCAACTAGTTGCAATAAGCCCCAAAAGGGTGAAGGGCGAACGGGGGACGGGTTAGTGAAGTAATGCCGTGTGGCTAGCTGCGTCGGGGTCTGAGGCGCTCTTCGCTGCCCATGAAGATGGTTACGGGTCCGCTGTTGTGTATCTCGACCAGCATA
>CAYHAX010000102.1:0-2825 GCA_964354695.1 uncultured Dehalococcoidia bacterium | reverse complement strand
CATCAAGCGTGAACAGTCAGAAGAGACCGAACCTTCCAAAGAATACCTGGCAATTATCAGCCAGGGCTACAAAGACTGGCAACTTATCTAAATATCTCTTCGATTGAATTGCCTTATAGGGTATCCCATAATCCCCTGTTTATTTCCGCTCCAGCCTCAAACGGTACCTCCTGCCGAAAATCACCGCGCCCTAGAAATACAGACCGATCGCAACCGTAATGGAGAAACCGAAAGGGCTGGGTGTCCTTGAGGACACCCAGCCCTGCTAACTGCCTGCTT
This sequence comes from uncultured Dehalococcoidia bacterium, assembly GCA_964354695.1. GTDB lineage: Bacteria > Chloroflexota > Dehalococcoidia > SZUA-161 > SZUA-161 > CAYHAX01. The sequence continues at coordinate 2,546 of CAYHAX010000102.1, read as the reverse complement.
ATCGTTTCTTAGGCTAGTCTCTGTTTGGTCCTGGCGATAATCTGGTCCTGCACCTCTTTGTGCATATCGGTGAAGTAGGCGCTGAATCCAGCAACCCTTACCACCAGCGTCTGATAGTTCTCAGGATTTGCCTGAGCATCTTTCAGCACCTTATCGTCAATCACATTGCCCTGGATATGGTGAATGCCCAGGTCAACGAAAGTCCTGAGGTACGCCACGAACTTCGACCTGTTATCGCCCTCGAGGAACTACGGCATCCACCTCTGATTGAACAGATGGTTGAATGTCAGCAGCGGGTCAATCTTGGCAACAGACCTCAGCACTGCGGTCGGACCCTTCTTGTCGGTGCCCGGCAAAGGCGAGACAGTGCCATCGCTGAACACCTCGCGGTCCCTTCTGCCATCAGGGGACGCTCCCGTCAGCCCGCTGAAGCTGAAGTAGCTGGCGCTGCCACTGCCATCAGACTGCACGTTATAGCCATATATGGTCTTGAACTGATGTATCGTCTTGCATGTCCTGATATGTACCTCTCTGGCAAACAGGTCAACATAGTCGTCATCATTGCCGAACTTAGGAGCATCGAGGAACATCTGGCGCAACTGCTCATGCCCCTCCCAGTTATCCCTGAGCGCCTGTAGAAGCTGCGCCATAGTGACCTTCCTGTCCTCGAATATCAGCTTCTTCATAGCCGCAAGAGCGTTGACCACAGTAGTCTGTCCCACAGGCTGCATATTGGTCTTATGCCAGACCCTGTAATCCCTGACGTCCTTGGCATTCTCAATGCAGCCATCCAGCAAAGCGGAGTTAAACGGCTGGGGCAGCCAGATCTCCTCGTTGGCGTCCGTTATATTGCTGAAGATAACTATCTTCTCGGTGAAGAACTTCACCTGCTCCAGATACGCCTTGACCACATCCTCTATGGAGGTGAAGGTAAGCGGGTCCTGAGTGGGGGGCCCTATCTGTTTCCCATCGAAGAACTTAGGGTCCTTACCGCCGTTCAGAGCTAACTCCAGGCACTTGGGCAGAGCGAAACCAACTCCAGCGATACCGCGGTGCCCCATAGGCTTCCCGACCACCGCCCACCTCATGCAACCCTCGACGCACCAGTTTCTGGCAGCCTCAGCCGAGAATCCCTTGCTCATCAGCCAAGGCACCATGAACTCATCGTTGAAGATGCCGTAATGCCCTGCATCCTGCCTCATAATATCGGTGAACTTGTAGAGAAACTCGTCCGGCGTGTTCTTGTGAAGCCTGACCACCATCATCGGCTCCACCAGCTTCAGAGCCTTAACGCTATCCATGATGATATATGTCAGCTCATTGGTGGCATCGCGCCCCAGACTGTCCTGACCGCCAATCGTCACATAGCGGGGGGTGGTATGAGCGCCGCTTCCCATAATCGGGGCATTGAAGTCTGAAAGCTCCGTGAACTTGAGCCAGACATACTCTAGCAACTCCTCGGCTTCCTCAGGCGTTATCTTGCCTGCATCCTTGTCCTTCTTATAGAACGGATACCAGAGTTGGTCGATCCTATCGCCTATACCGCTGGTCTGGATATCCAGCACCCTCACCAGAAGGAACAGCAGGAACCACGCCTGCAAAACCTCATGGAAGTTCCGCGGAGGATTCTCAGGAACCCAGGAGCAGCTCTCCGCTATCTGCTCCAGCTCCTTCTTCCTCTTCTTGTCATCCTCTGCGGCAGCCAGCGACTTCGCCAGCTCTGAATATCTATGCGCCCACCTGATAGCTGCCTCAATGCTTATGATGACTGATTCAAGGAAAGCCTTCTTCTTCAGGAAATCGCGAGGATCGTCACGCATAAGGTCTCTATCCTGTTTCACCTCTTCCAGCTTGTCCTGGGCTTCCTTCAATATGCCCTTCAATCCCACTTTGAATACCTTCTCGTAGTTGGGCACCTGACCTGAGTGGGCTCCGTGTACCCAGACAAACACACCCTGGTTCATATAAGACCAGTAGGGCTTTTCTGCTTCAGCAAGAGATTGCCGCTCTGCACCCTGCACAGACTTATTGAACCAGTATTTGTTTATCTCGTGCATCTCAGCACGCTCTTCGTCGGTAAGCATATCCTTGTAGCCCATCTCGATGGCTTTGTCCACCCAGCGGGAGTACAACTCAGGGTAGCTGATTACATGGTCAGGAGACCTGGAGGAATTGCCCGCAATGCGGTCGTAGTCATTGATATAAATGCTCATGTTCTCCAGGTAATTAGCCATCGCTCTGGCTCGGCGAATAGCTATAGGCTCACCCTCGTTAGCCCTGTAAGCCTGCGTTACATAGCGGGCTCGCTCAACGTCGAGCTTCAAGGTGGGACGGATGTTGCTTATCTTACCGAGCTTCTCCTGCTCCTCGACACGCCCTGTGCGCTGTCCCATCATCGTCCTGAAACGCACCTGGTCTGCTATTATCTGAGTTAGTCTCTTTTCCTCTACAACCGCCATGGCGTAACCTCCATTTACTTAAGTTCGCTGGCTCGATTTGAATTGATTTTAAGAATTGCCAGAGCCAATGTATGTGACTTTTGTCTC
>CAYHAX010000101.1:0-1900 GCA_964354695.1 uncultured Dehalococcoidia bacterium | reverse complement strand
GGCTACAACGCTACAAAAAAGAGGCTCTACGGCTTTGGCGCTGTCATCTTCGTCTGCGTGGCAGGCTTCATCTCGGGAGCATTCCAGCTCGCTGCATACTTCTTGGATAGCCCCGTCATGGGCTACGACCCTTCGCAGGCTCTTACCATCGGCGACTGGTTTCGCTCCTTCGAGTTCGTGCAGGCAAACTGGATAATCTTCGGCGCGGTGACCCACTATCCCTTCTATGCCTATCTGGTAGGTGATTTGCACGCCAACGTCATGGACATACCCTTCCAGCTTATGTTCATGACGCTGGTGCTCTCCCTGCTCGCCAAGAATGTGCCCGCTGTGAGCGGCAAAGCTGACTCGTTGTTGAAGGTCTGCATACTGGGGCTGAGCCTGGGGTTCTTAGCCTTCGTCAACACTTGGAGCTACCCCATATACCTGGCGTTTCTCTTGCTGGCGTTCCTGCTGCTGGAGATAAAACTGAGTTGGAAAGGCATCATAGGCGTAGTCGTCTTGAGCCTGCTTCTATTCTTGCCCTACCACCTCTCCAGAGGCTCTGGAGGGTTTAAGGATTTAGGGATTGTAGGAGACAAAACGAACCTTCTTGAGTTTTTCGAGATCTTCGCCTTGCCCTTGTTTGTCATGTTCGCCTTCTTCCTCGTCCTGTTCACTCGCAAGTGGTTCAAGGACAAGGCATCGCTGATGACAGCGGCAGCCATAGCTGTTCTCACCGCCGGCGTATCCGCTCCGTTCGCAGTCCTGCTAGATGTTCAGATTATCTGGGTGCTTGCCCCTTTGTTTGTGGTGCCCTTCTACTACATATTCAAATCGCGTCGCAAAGAAGAGCCGCACTTCATGTTGCTCCTCATTTTCACAGGTGCGCTAGTGGTATTGTTCTGCGAAATCTACTTCATAAACGACCCGCTTGGCGGGGAATTCGAAAGGTATAACACGATTCTGAAGATGTATATGCCGATATGGGTTATCTGGGCTGTGCCGGCAGCGTACGCTGTCTACTTCATAATGAACAGGCTGAAGGGAAGCTTGAGGGCGGTTTGGGCAGTCCTGTTGCTCGTCTTCGTGCTGGCAGCTCTGGTGCATCCCCTAGCCTCCTCCACTGGCTGGACTGGCGGCAAGTATTCACGTGTCGAAGGGGGCAGGCTTACGCTGGATGGCATGGCTTACCTGGAGGACATAAATAGAGGCGACTACGAAGCCATACAATGGCTGAACGCGAATGTAGAGGGCTCCCACGTGATACTGGAGGCGCCCGGCGTCGCCATGGAGTATAGCTCTCAGGCATCTGCATTAACAGGATTGCCCACCGTGCTGGGTTGGGCAGGCTGGGAGGTGATGTGGCGCGACGATTGGAATGTCATTAGCGAACGCACTAAGGCTATTGATGCCATCTACAATGCCCCGGATGGTAAGGAAGCAGCCAGCCTGCTGGAGAAGTACAAAGTCGAGTATATCTACGTGGGTACTCTCGAAAAAAAGAGATACGGGGCGGACACCCTGCTGAAATTCGCCATCCTTGCTGAGAGGTACATGCTCGTCTATAGGAACGACGACGTCTCTATCTACGAAGTCAACCCGTACCCATGAACTCATTCCAGCGCAAGCAGGAATCCGGGTGCCCCCGAAGCTGAAAGTTTTTGGTATTGTTTGGAGCTTAGAAATTAGGATTTAGAATTTCGAATTTACCCTGTTGCTTCGCTTACGGTATTTGTGAGACAATGAAGTAACACAACTTTTATCTGAAAAGGGCATAGATGCAGTCAGGAACCACAGGGATATTAAAGCCATTTCAGAAGCTGTGGCGCTATTTAGTATACACCCCCCGCGGACGGGTCCTTTTCGTTATTATAACCCTCGCTTTCTCCCTGGCTGTGAGGGTGTTCATGTTCCGCTT
>CAYHAX010000100.1:0-3411 GCA_964354695.1 uncultured Dehalococcoidia bacterium | reverse complement strand
GTTCTCCGCTCCAAAGATCTCCAAGTACTTTTTCGCGGCCAGGAAAGCCCTGTCGCTGTCACCTTTGATGAGCGGTGCTGATACCTCACCTTTATTGCACCCTGACAGGCAAAAGAGGTCGCTGGAATGCCTAGCCAAGGTGCCCAGGGCGAGAGACGCCTGTCCCTTGCCATGACTGAGTTGGGCATGGCTTACAAGTCTGCTGAGGTTGGAGTATCCCTTATCGTTCTTTGCCAGCAGAGTCAGGTGGTAGCCGCCGTCCAGGGTCATCTCAACACCGATGATGGGCTTTATACCCACTTCCCTCGCTTCCCGAAAGAAACGGATGGCACCGTATAACCCCTCGTGATCAGTAATGGCAAGAGCTGGCATACCCAGTTCTTTTGCCCTCGCCACTATATCGGCAGGATGGGAGGCCCCGTCCAGAAAAGAGAAATTAGTGTGGCAGTGGAGTTCAGCATACATGGTCTGGCTAACACCTCTGTTCGTACCATTTACTTGAGACCAAGTCATGGAAGACGGTCACCACCGGACCATTCTGGAGTTCGACCTGGAAATAGTGGCGTGAAATCTCCTCCCTCCACCACTCTTCGTCTATGCGCCAGGCGTTCAGTATCGCTGCTACCCGGCACCCTTTGCCGTTCCGGGTAACAACGGCAGGCTCACCCGAGTCATTGGGCAGGACCTTGATCAGTCTGGGCAGGTGAAGGGGAGTGACCATTGTAACGCGCTCCTGCTATGGGTTAAAGTCGGCGAGGCCGGAACGCCTCTCGGGTATCCGCGAGTTTGGGTCAAGAGGAACAACCTTCTTTAGAGAGTTTTTGCCTAATCTGGCCTGAAGCTGCTTCGCAGCACGTTTTAATTGCGCATCCTGCCTTACCCTCTGCCGCGTGAGCAGCGAGCTCTGCCTGGCCATCTCACCGCCAAGCTGCGTAAGGCCCACCCGTATGCCTGTCACGCCTGCGGAGAAATGAGCGGTCTCCAATCGGTGCTTAATCAAGGATGTGATCTCGCGCTTGGAATCAGTGGGCTCTTTCGAGGTAATGCTGTCATACCATGGGCTTGCTCGATCAAGATGTAGACAGAGTCTGATTTGTCCGCACACCTGATTGCGATTTTTCAGAGCGGGTATCAGCTTGTCGAGGAGCCTGTCTATAGCTGCTAAGATTGCGTCGACAGATTCCAGGGGGTTCTCACAGGACAGCTCCTGTTCCAAAATGGCAGGCTTCGTTCTGGGCAACAACGGGCGTTCATCTACACCATTAGCAAGTTGATTAGCGAGGACACCCTCATCCCCAAATTGGTTTGCCAGTACATCCAGAGGCAGCAAGGCTATCTGACTCAAAATTCTCAGCCCCAGTAAATCGAGTCTGCGTCTCGTATCCTCAGATACAGGCAGCAAATTTGCTGGCAGTGGTGCGAGGAATTTTCTCTCCTTTCCTTTCGTTACTATGCAAGGTTCCTTTGCAGAGGCCAGGGTAGCTGCTACAGCCGCAGTAAACTTGTTGCCCGCTATGCCGATCCTGGGTTCCATACGAGTTTGTTGGGAGACTTCTGAACTGATTCGCCTGGCGAGAATTTCATCCGAGCCAAACAGCCCCTCCAAACCTGAGCCATCAAGGAACGCTCTACCCAGACCATCGGCTTCTACTGTCGGGCTGAATTGCTCCAGGGCATCCAGAACATTATCAAATGCTCGGATGTACTTATCCTCATCCAGCGGGATGAAAATGGCGTCGGGGCAAAGCTGGTGCGCTTGTCGGAGTGGAATTCCAGTCACTATGCCAGCCTCAACTGCTTCAACAGAGCATTCGAAGACGGGTTTTCGGTCGCTAGGGAATCCACCTATAACAATAGGGTGGGATTTGAGCTCAGGGCGTTCTCTAATCTCTGCAGCAGCAGCAAAATGCCCTATATGGACGCAGACCACCTTCATCCGAGGTCTCCTCCTATCGGTCAGGTGTTCACAGAAAAAGGGAAGACCTCTATTATAGAACATCAGTTCTATATCTGTCAATGCTCACTGGAGTCGCCCTTGAGTTTCCCCTGCTGCTTGACGGATGCTGTTAGCCACTATAGAATTACTGCGGCTTTGAGTAAGAGGCGAGCAGCTGCTGCAACGCCGGAACCATTTGCCTCTTCTCAAACAGATGTTCGGGAACAGTCCCGTGTGGAGTACTTAAATGGTAATATTATTACCATATTTCGAGTCTGACCGCCTTAAAAATGGCAGTGTTATTACCTTAATAGCCGTTGAGACATGAGTCTTCTACAGAATCAGTTCCGGAAATAGTTTTGTGCTTGGATTTGATTCGAGCTGTAGACCGATCCAGAAACGCTTGTTTCTGGCTCAACTCTGGGCGCCTCTACGTGTCGGGCCAGATGTTTAGGGAAGGCGTCTTTTGGACAAAGACCTGCCGGGGGTAAGATTGCCGAAGGTGTGAAATCGGGCACACTGGTGGTGTTGCTGCCGGGCAGCGCCGACCGCTATCTGAGCACGAAGCTCTTCATGTCCACCTGCGCCCGTTGTCCGCTGTAACGCACCTTTCTTTAGAGAGAGCCGTCGAGTTCATCCGCGACGGGTTTTTTGCAGGCTCTGCACCGTTGTGCACCCCTGAACAGCGGTTCGCCGCACGCTGAGCAATGATAGCGTTCGCATTCAGCACGTGCCCACTCGATACCGCCTCTATCATCGCCATACTCAGCCACTTTTGCCCGCCAGATGGGAATCGTTCGTTTCACCGCTCGCACCCCAGTGGCAAGGCCGAAACTATTTATCATGCTGCAGGGCCATTGGTCGCATTGATGGCAGGAGTAGTAACCTTTCGATTTAACGCAGTTCTTTATGGTACATATCTTGCACCAATTGCAGATTTTTGCCGATGTGTCTGGTTGCATGCAGCCCAGGCACTCAGTGTCTTCGGGCTTTGTTCCATAGAGGTTCGCCATAATCGCCCTGAATTTTTCGTTTCTATCTCTGGTAGCAATGTAGACCCCGCAGGTACCGCAATACAAGCCACATGGTGCCATTAGATTCTTGTTCCTGAATTCTTCTTCCGACCATCCTTTCATTTCATGCCTCCTCAGGCCAAAAACGGAGTTAGAGAAAAGGGGTTATGGCTCGCCAGACACTAGTTGCGCTGATACAATATGCTTACGAACTATCTTTTGATCGGGATTATAACAGATTTCTATCCCAGAGGCATATTAAATCAAACAGATTTTGTATGAAGCCTTCAGAGCGCAGGCGGACAAGTTCTGCCTTTCTCACGTCCGCCGTAGCGAACAAGGACCCAAGCTAATAAGGTGGTTTGGGCCGCAGCGATATTGGCTGACGCTTCAAAGGGTAGTGCTTCTAGAGCGGCACATGATGTTCCGACTGCAAAGCCCACTATGTCCCTTCCGATAATA
>CAYHAX010000099.1:0-2770 GCA_964354695.1 uncultured Dehalococcoidia bacterium | reverse complement strand
CCGACAGTGTCGACATTAGCGTTCTCGACGATGTCCAGTCCAACACCGCCCTTGGCCCGGGCCTCGTGGTAGGCCAGGAACCGGTCGGTGGCCTCGCCGTCTACGCAGACGTTGGTCCCCATCGGCGGATAGACGAGACGGTTCTTCAACTCCAATGTGCCGATGCGGCCGGGGGAAAACAACCTTTCGTACTGGGATTTTGCCATCTGCCCTCCTTTATTAGAGAATCATTTTTAAAAATTTAGGATTAATGATTGTGGTGAAAAGAGTCAGCGAGGATTTTCAACCGCTCCGAATATAGAAATCCCCCCGAGTCTTTGTGAGGAGATATTGTTTGGTATGAAAAATTGAGCAGAAGAGGCTAAGGGAAGGTTGTGGAGGTCATTTGCGAGCATAGCGGAAGCATACTAGCCCATCTTATGGCGGTTGTCAATAGGTGTCCAGGGGTGTTCACGGACGCAAGTGGGTGGAAATTCGTAGGGGCTGAAAATTTTCAGCCCCTACCTCTCGAATTTCTTGAACACCAGGCAGGCGTTTTGACCGCCGAAGCCGAAGCTGTTGGAGAGGGCAGTCCTGACGTCCTTCACCCTGGCTACATTGGGCACGTAGTCCAGGTCGCAATTGGGGTCGGGGAATTCGTAGTTTATGGTGGGGTGAATCACACCTTCAGTAATCGTTTTGATGCAAGCGACGGCTTCCACAGCCCCCGAGCCCCCCAGCAGATGCCCTACCATGGATTTGGTAGAGCTTATGGGCACGCGGTAGGCGTAATCGCCGAAGACCTTTTTTATCGCTAGGGTCTCTATGGCATCGTTGAGTTCCGTTGAGGTGCCGTGGGCGTTGATGTACTCCATCTCTTCGGGAGCCAGGGTGGCGTCATCGAGCGCCCAGCGCATAGCCCGCACAGCGCCGGCGCCGTTCGCATGAGGGGCTACCACATGGAAGGCATCCGAGGATGCGCCGACGCCCACGATTTCGGCGTATATCCTGGCATCTCTGTCCAGGGCGTGGTCAAGGCTCTCCAGGATGAGAATGGCAGAGCCTTCGGAGGGGATGAAGCCATCCCGTTTGGCATCGAAGGGGCGGCTTGCCTTCGTCGGCTCGTCGTTTCTGGTGGACAGGGCTTTCATCACGCAGAACCCTGCTATCCCTGTAGGGGTTAGCGCAGCCTCAGCGCCACCGGACGCCATGACGTCCGCCTTCCCCAGCCTTATCACCTCTACTGCATCGCCTATAGCCTGGGTTGCGGCGGCACATGCTGTAACTATGGTGGAGGAGAACCCTGTGAGACCGAAGATAAGGCTGACCTGTCCCGCTGCCATATTGGGCAGGATTATGGGCATGAAGAAGGGGTTCAGCCTCATCCCCCCCTTTTCCAGCAGGGTACGGTAGCCATCCTCAGCCTCGGGGAAGCCGCCGATGCCGTTGCCAATAAGAACGCCAATCCGGTCCGAGTCCTCCTTGCTGATGTCGAGCCTGGCATCTGCAATTGCCATCTTGGCGGAGGCCACGGCGAACTGGCTGAACCTTGCCATCCTCCTCGCCTCTTTGAATTCCATGTAGTTCTTGGGGTCGAACCCCTTGACCTCGCCGGACATTTGACAGCTTAAGGTGCTGACATCGCAAATAGTGGTCTTGACGATGCCCGACTTTCCCTCGACCAGCCCCTTCCAGTACTCATCTACAGTTAGCCCCAGAGGTGTGATTGCACCCATGCCGGTTACGACAACGCGGCGCCTCCCCTTCTGCTCCAGGCGCTCCCTCTTGGCTAGCGCTTTGGGGAGAGCCTCTGCCTTGTCCCCCTTTTCCATACCCGTGAGCAGTTCGTTGATTTGCTTTTCGACCACTGCGGCAGGTCCACCCGGTTGCTGAATATCCGACCCCGCTTCCCTCATCAATACCTCCTTAGCTGAGTGCAATGCTGCTTGTTATCTATGCGTAAACTTCAGGACGCAAGCCTTTTATGTACTCTATCACCTCGGCAACAAGGAACAGGGAGCCAGTGGCGCAGATGAGGTCTTTTTTTCCCACCTTCCCTGCAGCCTCCGCTACCGCCTCAGCTACATTCTGAGCCACCTCTGCCTGCACACCCTGCCGGGAGAACTCGCCAGCCAGCACCTCGGGTTTAGTGGCACGGGGATGGCGGGAGCGGGTGGCGATAACCCGATGCGCCAGCGGCGCGAGTTCAGAGACTATCCCCGATGTATCTTTGTCGGAGGATGTCCCTATTATAATGGTTAAACGGTCATATTGAAAATATTCCTTTAGTGCATCCCCCAGCTTTTTGGCGGAATCGCGGTTATGGGCACCGTCAACGACCAGCAACGGTCTGCGCCTCAGGATTTGCAGCCTCCCAGGCCAGTCTGTCTTCGCCAGACCCCTTTCTATACTCTTTTTGTCCAGCCCCAGCAGCTCCAGTGCTGCGACTGCGGCTGCTGCGTTCTGCAACTGGTGCGAGCCCAGCAGGGGTATGGTTATCTGGTATGAATTTTTAGGCCCCTTAACCTCCAGCGATTGTCCTGAAAGGTTCGAGTTGAGCTTTTTCCAGGTGACATCGCTGCCCACGGAGACCATCCTGGCACCCTTTTTCTGACAAACCGCTCGGATTACCGACGCTGCCTCCTCAGCCTGGGGCGAGCTTACCACCGGGCGCCCCTGCTTGATGATGCCAGCCTTCTCAGCGGCTATCTTAGCCAGGGTGTCGCCCAGCACGTCGGTGTGGTCGTAACTTATCGAGGTGATGACACATATCTCTGGCATTACTACATTG
>CAYHAX010000098.1:0-19762 GCA_964354695.1 uncultured Dehalococcoidia bacterium | reverse complement strand
TGGAGCTACAAGTTATGGAAAAACAAGACAAAGGCGACATAGGTGGAGTAATAAGTCTAAAGCAAGCGGTAAAAAATCAAAGAAATGAAAATGTGGCGATCTCGACCATGAAAGTATTGATTGCCAAACGGCCAGCAGCCTGATACCAGGAGTTGTAAGTAATGGCAGTAAGAAGTGAAGAACTTGGCAACACAGGGACTTTGATTTATCCGAGTCGGATAAGGCTTCCCTACACCTGGCACGTAGGGAAGGCGGGAAGCAGATTTTATCATGAGATAAGGGACAATTGTAAGATCTGGGGCACTAAATGTCCCAAATGTGAATCAGTGTTTGTTCCTCCTAGAGAAACCTGTCCACGATGTTACCGCGACATGCAAGAATGGGTACAAGTCAGTGATACAGGGACATTGTTGACCTATACCGTAACCAGGTACGCCGTTCCGGGTATCCAGCCTCAGAAGCCCCCATTCGCCTTGGGCGTCATTAAGTTGGAGGGGGCGAGTACTGGCCTGGTACACCTTCTGGGGGAGATAGACCTGAATAATATTTCCATTGGCTTACGAGTCAAAGCAGTTTTTCGTGAAGTTAGGGAATGTAATTACCTGGATATCAAGTATTTCAAGCCAATCAGAGCCTAAGCAGTGCAAGATTGAAATTGGAGCGAGAGTTTGGAGAAGGTAGGCATCATAGGAGTAGCCCAAACCAAATATCAGAGGTATAATCCGGCGTCTCATGCTGAGTTGGCTTACGAAGTTACCAGCAAAGCCCTGGAAGATGCCGGGTTAATAATCGATGACATAGACAATACCATCACTGTCTGCAACGATTTCTGGGATGGCCGAACTATTTCCTCCATGACCATTACGGAGGCTACCGGCTCTCATAAATCTCCCACCACGAATGTAGAAGGAGATGGCACGTATGGCGCATTGATGGGACTCATGCGTCTACTTTCCGGTCTGCACGAGATAACCCTGGTTGTGGCACAAAGCAAGATCTCAGAGGGAATACCATCAGTAATTACAAATGCCATGTTTGATCCTATCTACGAGCGCATGTTAGGACTCGATGCGATAAACTCTGCAGCTCTTCAGATGAGGAGCTACATGTCCAAATACGGGGTTACTGAGCAGCAATGCGCGAAAATATCGGTCAAGAATCACAAAAACGCCAAGGCTAATCCCTACGCGCATCTGCCACTGGACATCACAGTAAAGGATGTGCTGAAATCAAGGGTGCTGGCCGACCCCATAAAATTACTCGACGCCTCCCCGATCTCCGATGGCGCTTGCGCCATCATTATGGCGCGGGAGAGAACAGCGAGGAAGAAACATAAAAAGCCTATCTGGATAAAGGGGGTCGGGCACTGTGCCGATGCATACCACCTTGGGGATCGCGATCTAGCTGAAGTGGATGCGCTAACCTCAGCAGCTAAGCGAGCATATAACCTGGCTGGGATTCGGAGCCCATTGAAGCAAGTCCACGTGGCTGAGGTTTATGATGCTTTCTCCTACATGGAACTTATGTGGATGGAAGGGCTGGGATTCTGCGATCGGGGCAAGGCTGGTGCTATGGTCGATTCGGGTCTGACTGAGATGAACGGCGCTCTGCCTGTAAATCCCTCTGGTGGGGTTCTATCGGCACATGCGGTTCAAGTAGCAGGTTTGGCACGGATTGCCGAAGCAGTACTCCAGCTTAGAGGAGAAGCTGGCAACAGGCAGGTAGATGGAGCGAGGATAGCTCTAGCGCATGGCATCGAGGGCGCGTGCGGACAGGGACATTGCGTGTTTATTCTCGGGAAATAGTACCTCGCTGCCAATTGGATTGAAGGGGGCTTTAATCAGTGAAAAGGCTCGTGGGAATAGTAGGGGTAGGACAAACCCATCATAGATCCAAAAACACGGACTGCAACGGTCAGGAATTAATCAGCATTGCTGTTAAGAGGGCTCTGGAGAGCGCAGAACTGACCATGGCCGATATTGATGCGATAGTGATTGGCAACATGGACCATTTCGAATCGATCAACTATGTAGACATGTGGAGCGTGGATGGCTCCGGCGGATATATGAAGCCGATCATGAAGGTAACTACAGGGGGAACAACAGGTAGCGCCATAGGGCATGCAGGTTTTTACCATGCGGCTTCAGGATTATTCGACACAGTGCTTGTCATTGGCTGGGAGCAAAATTCTGAATCAGACACGACAGCGGCAATATCGACATGTTTCGACCCTATTACTGAGAGAGAGTACTCCGCCGGAGCGATAGGCCCTTTAGCAGCCCACTACACAGCTTATATGAGCAAGTACGGCGCAACTGAGGAAGACGCTGCACTTGTCTCAGTACGTGATCACAACAACGCAGCTCTATACAATGAATACGCCCATCTCCGCCAAACCATTACGGTGGAAGATGTGATGAAATCTGCCTACATATCCTATCCAATAAAGCTGCTTGACATATGCCCCAGAACAGATGGCGCCTGCGCCGTTATATTTTCCTCCGAGAAAAAAGCCAAGAAGATAGCAGACCGACCTGCTTGGATCCTTGGCGTTGGTGATTGTCATATCCTCGTTCATCTAGCAGATGGGATTGGATTGGCAAACCTGCCATCACTGGAGATCGCCGCGCGTCAGGCTTATGAGATGGCGGGCATCACTGACCCATTCAATCAGATTGATGTAGCTGAGCTATATATACCTGCCTCAACAGCAGGGGTTAGCTGGATGGAGGCTTTGGGGCTCTGTGAGGAGGGGGGTGGTTCCAAGCTAATCAGAAGTGGAAAAACAAACATGGGGGGCAGACTTCCGATAAATCCGTCCGGTGGCGTATTGGCAACTAATCCTATCGGAGCAACAGGTCTATTAAGGATAGGGGAGGCTGCTTTGCAGGTGATGGGAAAGGCGGAGAAGAAGCAAGTGGAAGGAGCGAAGGTAGCTGTGGCTACCGGTTTCGGAGGCTGTTTCTGGTCGGATGTCACTGTGCTCAGTTCCTCACCATCTTTAGATTAAATGGAGCACACACTATGGAACAGAGAAAAGAAGCTTCAGAAGCACTCAGCATAAAATATATAGCCGATATGCCGTATAACTATCACACTGGTTTTTACTACAGCAGGTTTCTCAAAGAGTTACGGGATAACAAACGCATAGTCGGAGTTAAGTGCCCGAAGTGCCACAAAATTTATGTACCGCCGCGTATCGTGTGTCGAGATTGCTTTGTAAAGATGGAGGAGTTTGTTCCTGTTAGCGATAAAGGCACACTGCTCGCCTTTACAGTAACCAACTTTCTCTATACCGATACAACAACCGGCGAACCGAAGAAGATCCCTTTCACCGCAGCATTTATTAAGCTTGACGGCGCTGATTCCAATATCGTGCACTGTCTTGATGAGACTGACGAAAAGAAAATTAAGGCAGGCATGCGCGTGCAGGCGATTTTCAGCGAGAATAGGACGGGCGACTATTTCCATGACATAGAACATTTTTCGATAACGAGTTGAAATAGCTATTGTTGGTTGAAACGGGAAATCCCAGGTGGTATACTAACACAAACAATCAGGGACCTTAGAAATCAGAGTGTGGATTTCTCGGATTATTGGATTATGAGGAGGGAAAAATGAGGAGAAGAGTGGCAATAGTCGGATATGCCCAATCTCATCATCAGCATAATATGCAGAAAACCAGAGAGGACATGGTTTTTGAAGTCTGCAAAGGGGCTTTGCACAATGCCGGCATCCTGAGAGAGGAGCTGGATACCGTGATCACCGCCTCTTCAGATTTTCTGGATGGAAGGACGATTTCAAGCGTCTTTCTCAGCATGGCTGTGGGAGCTTTTCTGAAGGATGAATCAAAGGTAGAGGAAGACGGGACTTTTGCGCTCTACTATGCTTTGATGAGAATCCTTGCTGGCACCCATGATGTAGCTTTAGTAGAAGCACATACACAGGGCTCGACTTTCAATCCCCATCAAGTGACCTGTTTCACCCTTGATCCATTGTTTGATCGGCAGATAGGTGTGCTCGATGATATTGCTGCTGCCGCTCTTCAGGCGAGGATGTACATGAACAGGCACAGTGTGTCGGAAAAGCATCTGGCAATGGTAGCCGTCAAGAACATCACCAATGCCGCCAAGAACCCTTACGCACACAGAAAGATGCCAGACTTGAGTGAGAAAGAGGTAATGAGTTCAAAAGTCTTTTACGACCCCATCAGAGAGCTAACGATGTCCCCCATCAGCGATGGTGCATGTGCTGTAATACTTGCCTCTGAGGAGAAAGCCAAGAAGATTACCGACAAGCCGGTATGGATAGAAGGAGTCGGCAGTTGCCAGGACCCCTATCTTCGGGACAGAAATCTCCAGAAGCTCGATTCCCTCGAGACGGCCGCCAGAACAGCTTACAAGATGGCTGGGATAAAGAACCCTCTAGCTGAGTTGGATGTTGCCGAGGTTTCCGAGAAATTCGCTCATGAGGAATTGATGATTTACGAAGCCCTGGGGCTATGCAAAGAGGGTGAGGGTAAGAAGTTGATTGAAAGGGGCACAACTCGCAGAGACGGTAAGCTGCCAGTGAATCCGAGCGGTGGAGCACTGGGTGCTGACCCTATCTGCGCTACGGGGTTGATAAGGGTGATAGAAGCGGCAAAGCAGATAAGGGGTGAAGCAGGTAGATGTCAGGTGCCTGGTGTCGTCCGTAGAGCTCTTGCCCACGGACAGTTCGGGATTTGCGCCCAGAAGAACACAGTTTACATATTGGGAGGCAACTGAAAATGAAGAGAAACGTGGCAATAATCGGTTGCGGGCAGACAAAACATTCGAGCAGGCGACGAGATGTCAACGTCGCTGAACTGGTATCAGAGGCGGTCTTTAATGCGCTGGAAGACGCTCGGGTCAGCCTTCGCGAGGTAGACGCATTTATAGTTGGCAATATGCCAGGATTCGGTGGTATTGCCCAGCCAGAACATTGGCTTGGGGATTCAATCGGTGCCGCGGGAAAACCAGTCATCAGGATTGCCACTGGCGGGACAACCGGGGGATCGGTTGGACAGGGTGGTTATTATCCTGTTGCCTCGGGACTTCACGATGTAGTTGTAGCTGTTGCCTGGGAAAAACATTCAGATAGCAAGGAGGCCGGTGCCACGACTGGACTCTTGCACGTAGGACTGGGCAACGTGTTCCACGCCGCCGCTTACGGCTTGAGTCTTAAGAACCTAGTCGCCACCTCGGTGGTAGGAGCGGCTGCTGGCGTTGCCGTCTATCAGGCAAGGTTTTACATGCATAGATCGGGGTGCGGCATCGAACACTTCGATATGGTCGCAGCGAAGGCAAGGCGGAATGCTGCCAAGAACAAATATGCACACCTTCAGTGGCCAGGGTGCACTGCAGAGGATATTGCCAAAACCGAGATAATCACGTATCCCTTCCGGTATGGACATGTCTGCCCGGCAAGCGATGGTGCCTCGGCTATTGTAGTGGCTGAAGAGAACGTGGCCAGAAAAAAAACCAAGCAACCAGCCTGGTTCAAAGGACTCGCCTCCTATTCGGACGAGGAGAACCAGTTGCAGAGTGAGAATTTCGGTGGCGTTGGAGTGACCGACCCCTCTGAACAAAGGGGAGCCTGGCTATCAGCAGTGAAGGCATACAGGATGGCGGGGATAAGGGATCCTCAAAAAGAGATTGACATGGCGGAGATATACCAGCCATTCCCAAGTCAGGAGTTGATATTTGCTGAAAGATTGGGCTTGTTTGATGAAGGCACGGCCTGGAAAGCTCTTGAAAAAGGCGAGACTGATATTAATGGAAGAATGCCCCTGGATCCGTCAGGCGGCGTCAATGCCACCAACGCCATCGGATCCTCTGCCATGCAGCGCATTCTGGAGTGCGCTCTGCAGATAATGGGCAAGGCAGAAGAGCATCAGGTCCCGAAGAAAGTGCACAACGCCGTTGCCCATGGTTGGGGGGGCGTAACCAATTTCACCACAGTCACAGTTTTAGGGGATTCCCCCGGGAGGTAAAGAGGATGGCATACATAAAGGACGAAAGACCGCAGACAATCGGTGTCGAAGGTACGTGGATTCTGAGTGCCTATCACTATAAGGGTTCAAGACTCATAGAAGAGTACGTCAAGGGTCTTAAGAAGAAAAGGTTCATCGGCTCATTCTGCCCGGGTTGTGCGAAGGTGATTGTGCCGCCCAGAAACTTGTGCGGGCGATGTCATCGCATCATGGATGGACGAAAGACCGTTAGTGATAAAGGGACCATTACATGCTTCGTAGTCAGTCCCCCCATAATGAAAGGGAAATTGAAGGTCATCGGAATGGACCCGGTGGAAACAGGCTTGATAAAAGAGGGCGAGGTGGTGATACCTGTGTTCGTTAAGTTCGATGGGTCAGACTCAAACACGGATACAATACTGCTGAACGCGGATCCAAAGGCTGTTCACATAGGTATGAGGGTTAAGACCGTCTGGGCAAAAGAACCGCAAGGTGCTCTAGCCGATTTCGAAGGTGTTGAGCCTCTTTGAGGAACAACGGACAGCACTGTCAACTACCTGGGGAGGGATAGAAACGATGAAAAGCAAATCGGAAATCGTTGAGGTACAGGCCCTGCCGATGGTTGCCAACTTCAACTGGGCAACAGGTTTCCTGATGCAGAGGTTTATCAAAGAACTTGCCAATAAAAAAATCCTGGCAGCAAAATGTCCCGGATGCGGATATACTTATGTGCCCCCAAGGTCCAGATGCGGAAAATGCTATAGTAAAATAGGAGAGGAAAACCTGCTAACCCTCTCGGGAAAAGGCACCCTAGTGAGCTATGCGACAGCGCACGTGAAACTGGATGGGCAGGGAAACTTCCTGGATTTAGAGAAACCTGAGATAATCGGGGCAATAAGGCTAGACAATGCTGATTCAACGATCTTCATGCCCATTGAAGGTATTAAGCCCCGGGAGCTAACTGAAGGGCTCAAAGTCAAGGTCCATTGGCGAGAGGAAACAAAAGGTGAACTGTCAGACATAAGCTGTTTCAAACCTGCTTGAGTGGGGAGCTCATTCCTAGGGACGCAGGCAGTAAGAACAGGGCACAGCAATTCGAGGTTGATATTTGATATAAAGGAGGTTAGATAAGATGGCTAAGATGCCAAAATTGATAATTACCTGCGCTTTGACCGGTTCTGCGGTGGGTCCATCCCAGACTCCCTACTTGCCCATAACTCCCGACCAGATAGCTGACGAGGCGTACAGAGCATACAAGGCAGGAGCGGCAGTGGTCCACGTCCATGTAAGGAATCCAGAGGATGGCAGTGCGACTGCTGATTTGAAGATCTGGAGGGAAACCCTCACGAAAATCAAGGAAAAATGCAACGTAGTGATTTGCGCCACCACCGGTGGCGGCTGGGGAATGACAGCGGAACAGAGAATAGCAGTCGTTCCCGAGTTTGAACCTGAAATGTGTTCCCTGGACGTTGAGAGCATGAACTTCAGCGTCTTCCCGGTTGCAGAGAGGATCAAGGAATGGAAGTATCCCTGGGAGAAACTGGTGGTGGAATTGTCCAAGGATTTTGTCTTCAAAAACACTTTCGCAGACCTGGAGGTATTTACCAAAGCCATGAAAAAGCACAACGTCAAGCCAGAGGTCGAAATCTATGGTACAAATGGACTCTATAACACTGGCTTTCTCGTTAGAGCAGGCCAACTGGACTTGCCGGTGCACATACAGTATGTCCTTGGAGTTCTGGGTGGGACATTCTCCACACCATACGAACTTACGCACCTTCAGACAGAAACGCACAGATGGTTAGGTGCGGACAACTTTACATGGTCTGTCATCGGCATCGGCTACCCTGCAGAGTTCCACCTTGGAGCCGTAGGTATGGCCATGGGTGGCCATGTACGAGTTGGAATAGAAGATAACATATTCGTCAAATACAAGGTGCTGGCAAAGAGCAATGCGGAGTTGGTCGAGAAGATCCGCAAAATCGCTGAGCTTTTCGAAAGGGAAATTGCCACGCCCGATGATGCAAGGCAGCTACTTGGACTCAAGGGTATGAACAAGGTGAAGTTTTAGAGCGCTCAGAGTGATCAAGCAGCTTTAAAAGGCGGTATTTATAACTAACGACCATCACAAACGGAACCTTGGCTAGCTCATTCGCTTCGTAGACTGAGACCAGTGTATGGACCATTCCTGCTTACTTCGTCCTCCCGTTGTCGTTTTGCAGCGACTCTTACCAGTCCATGAAAGGTCTCTACGACAGGGCAGTATGAATTGAAGCGGGAATGTCATAAGAACTCATCAAATCAGAAGGCAAAAATAGTGTTTTTGAACCAGCGTTTAAGAGAATTACCTAAAATCGTGGTCGCACATCACACTTACTTTGACTGTGGAGAGGGCAGAACCATTCTGGGTGTCCCCCGGATAGACAAAGCATAGACTCAGAACGAGATTAGTCGCAAAAGCCTTTGACAGGAGGACGAACATGGACTTTAGATTCAGCGAAGAGGAAGAGGCATTCCGCGAAGAGGTAAGGCAGTGGCTTGAGAAAGAGATCTCGCCGCGGTGGACTGAGATTGATGCCGGCTTATGGGAAGAGACCGAGGAATCCTGGGCGCTTTTGCGTGAGTTCCAGCGAAAATTGGGGCAGAAGGGCTGGTTGGCACCGGCTTACCCCAAAGAATACGGAGGCTCAGAGATGAGCCACCTCAAACGTCTTGTCCTTTCCGAAGAACTATCCTACCACAAGGCTCCCTTTGGCATTGAGACGGAGATATCGGTGAACTGGGTTGGGGGCGCTCTCTCGCTTTTCGGCAGTGAGCAGCAGAAGAAAAAATATCTTACGGAGGTAGCTAAAGGAGAATCTTGCTTCTGCCTCGGGTACAGCGAGCCTAACTCCGGTTCAGACCTCGCCTCGATACAAACGCGTGCCGTTGAGGATGGGGATAGCTGGGTAATCAATGGACAGAAGACCTGGTGCAGCTTCGCGCACTACGCCGACTATTGCTGGCTGGGCGCTAGAACCGACCCTGATGCGCCCAAACACAAGGGCATCAGCATGTTCGTTATAGATATGAAAACCCCGGGTATCACCGTTCGACCCCTGATAAATATCCTCAACCGCCATTCCTTCAACGAAGTATTTCTCGATGATGTTCGCGTCCCCAAGGACGCCTTAATCGGACAGAAGAACAAGGGTTGGTACCAGCTCGCGATGGCTCTAGACTTCGAACGCTCCTTAATCGGCACAGCCGCAGCAAACCAGCGCCTCATTGAAAATATTATGGCATTTGCCAAAGAAACAAAGGTGGATGGTAAGAGCATCAGCGACGACCCGTTGATTAAGGACGAGCTGGCAGAGCTAGCGGTGGAGAATGAGGTGCTGCGCATGATGTGCTACCGCATAGCCTGGATGTACAGCAAAAACCTTCATCCCAGCTACGAATCATCCATGTCGTTGCTACTCTCCAGCGAATTGTTGAGGCACACAGCCAATGTGGGGATGCGCGTGCTGGGTCACTACGGAGAATTGGACCAGGACTCCAAATGGGCTGTCTCTAAAGCCAGGATAATGCGCACGTATCTGAGTTGCATCTCCATAGGAGTCGGCGGTGGCACAAACGAGATTCAACGCAATATCGTCGCAATGAGAGGATTGGGACTGCCCCGGCAACAGTAGCTACTGATAAAACCGGTGTCTCGTGGCTTTGCAGGGGGGAGGATATGGATTTCAGGTTCAGCCCACAGGAAGAGGCATTTCGGCAGGAAGTCGATGACTTCATAAAGAAAGAACTCCCCTCAAATTGGGCGGAGGAAAGCCTTTACTGGCCCGGAGGATACGGCACTATCCCCGACTTCGAAGGGCTAAGCCCTGCTGGGGAGCGATTCAGGCTTAGGTTAGCGGAAAAAGGCTGGCTCGCCATCTCCCTGCCTAAGGAATACGGTGGCTCAGGGCGCTCCCATATCGAACAGGCTATCTTCCATGAACGGTTGAGCTATCAAAGAGCGCCTGGACCCGGAGTAGCCACGTTAATCTCGGCACCGACTATCCTTCAATTCGGCAGCGATGAGGCGAAGAGGGAATGGTTGCCCAGAATCGCCAGGGGAGATATAAGGTTCTGGCTCGCCTACAGCGAGCCGAACGCTGGCTCCGACATGGCAGCGATTCAAACGCGCGCTGTGGAGGATGGCGAAGACCTTGTAATTGATGGGCAGAAGACCTGGAGCAGCGGCGCCCATGTATCGGACTATGCCTGGATGTTAGTCAGGACAGACCCTGCTCGTCCTGCTCACAAAGGTATCTCTCTAATTATAGTGGATAACAAGTCAGAGGGTATCACCATTCGCCCGCTGATAAATATTTGCGGCTTCCATTCCTTTAACGAGGTGTTCTTCGACAGAGTAAGGGTACCCAAAAAGAACATCATCGGAGAGAGGAACAGAGGCTGGTATTACGCCATGGCAGCCCTGGATTTCGAAAGGCTGGTAGTCCCCATAGGTGGATTCAAAAGAACCTTCGAAGAATTGCTTGAGTGGGTCAAGGAGTCAAAGCGCAGCGACAGCCCCGTGATACAGAACAAACTGGCTGAACTTGCAATAGATATAGATGTGGCGTACATGTTCTTCTGGCAAACAGCCTGGATGCTCGACCGTGGGCTTATGCCGAATATTGAGGCATCCGTACTGAAGCTGGTTACAACTGAATTGAGCCGAAAACTAGCGAACACAGCGGTGGATGTTATGGGACATTACGGTGAACTGGAGGGGGGCGCAAAATGGGCTCCGCTGCATGGCAGGATGTGCACAGGCTATCTCGATTGTATCTCAGCCCTTGTTGGCGCTGGCACTTCCGAGATTCAGCGGAATATCATTGCCATGAGAGGGCTGGGGTTTCCATGGGCGTAGCTAAGCGTATATTGCACACACGGCTTTGTAGATATTCATTCTTCTAACAGGAGGAGCAAGATGGACTTCGGTTTGAGTGAAGAACAGGAGATGTTGAGGACATCAGCGCGCGACTTTTTGCATAAAGAGTGCCCCAAGCAACTGGTGAAGCAACTCGACGAGAGCGAAAAGGGCTATTCGCCGGATTTATGGGAGAAGATGGCAGGCCTAGGATGGATGGGATTGCCGTTTCCTGAGAAATACGGCGGTGGTGGAGGCAGTTTTCTGGACCTGGTGGTCCTGCTGGATGCTATGGGATATAACGTAGTGCCCGGACCTTTCTTTTCTACCGTAGTCCTCGGTGGCTTGGCAATATTATCGTCGGGGAACGAAGAGCAAAAAAAGGAATTTTTATCCCGAATAGCCACAGGCAAGCTAATCCTAACCCTGGCATTGACCGAACCCAGCGCCAGATACGACGCAGCTTCAATCATAGCCACAGCAGTTGCTCACAATGGCAACCACATTATCAACGGCATGAAGCTCTTCGTCCCGGATGCCAATGTGGCTGACTACCTCCTGTGTGTAGCCAGGACAAAGACTACCGGCAAGCCCGAAAACGGAATCACGGTTTTCCTGGTTGATTCCAAAAGCCCGGGAGTCAAATGCACCCTCTTGAAAACCCTGGCTCGCGATAAGCAGTGCGAGGTTGTCTTCGACAAGGTAAGCGTGCCCAAGAATAACATCCTGGGCGGGCTGAACCATGGCTGGCAGGTTGTACAAGATGTCCTTCAGAAGGCTAAAGTAGCCAAGTGCGCTGAGATGGTCGGCGGCGCACAGGCTGCACTGGACATGGCTATCGCCTATGCCAAGGAAAGGGTGCAATTCAACCGACCCATAGGCAGTTTCCAGGCTATCCAGCATTACTGCGCCAACATGGTGAGCGATGTTGACGGCTCACGTTTCGTCACCTACAAGGCAGCCTGGAAGGTCTCCGAAGGTCTCCCAGCCGCCTTCGATGTTGCTGTAGCCAAAGCCTGGACCGGCAGCGCCTACGGACGCGTGACCCTGATGGGGCATCAGATATTCGGAGCCGTGGGCTTCACCATGGACCACGACATGCACCTTTACTACAGGAGGGCAAAGGCTGGGGATATAATGTTCGGCGACAGCGCCTTTCAACGCAAAATTGTAGCGCAAGAGCTCGGGCTTTAGAGTATAGATTCAAAGCAGGAGGTGGCTGATGAAAGACAGAAGGGTAGCTATCCTGGGTGGTGGTCTTTATCGACCGGACAGGGTGCGCTATGACAATGCTGAGGAAGGCGTTGCTATGGCGTATCGGAGCATGCTCAACGATTTCCCCAATCTGGACCCGCAAGAGATACAGTTCGTGCAATCAAGCTATTTCAGCGACCACCTGAATCAACAGCTATGTATGGCATGGATTGTTCAGGACTACCTCGGACTGCACAGAAAAGGCGGCTACAGGGTTGAGGCAGGAGGCAGCACCCCTCTCGACGCGATAATCAACGCCTATTTCCTTATCAAGTCAGGTCAGTTCGACCTCATATTAGTGGCAGGTTGGGAATGGATGTCAGAAGTGGACACCGCAACTACTAACGAGTTCATTGCCTCCGCTTCCGACACCGATTGGGATTTCACTGTGGGCGGCTTCTATAACGGGTACTACGCAGCACTTGAGACAAGACATATGCAGCTTTATGGGGAGACCATCGAAGACCTGGGGCGAATCGCAATAAAGAACCGCAACAATGCGGTACACAATCCCTTCTCCCAGTGGAGAGCCGAGCATGGCACAGGCTACGTAACTCTGGATGACTATTACAAGGACAGGATAATTGCCTGGCCCTACCGCAGATGGAACTGCGCTCTTATCAGTGAAGGCGCCTGCTGTCTTTTGATGGGGTCGGAAAAGGTGGCGAAAAGGCTCAGCAACAATCCCATGTGGATAGACGGGGTGGGTCTCGGCACAGATTCCATGAGACCCGGTGATAGATTGGTGGACTGGGCATATCACGGCGTGTATAAGGCAGAGGAAAAACGATATCCGAAGAACATTGAAAAACCTATAACACCTTACCCGGAGATGGCTAATTTCGGCTTCGCCAGAGAAGCTGCAAAACAAGCCTATGCCCAGGCTGGCATTAGCGACCCCTTGAAAGAAATAGATGTGGCAGAGCTATTTGCCCCATACGACGGTGTGGAACTCTGTCTCTATGAAGACCTCATGTTTTGTCCTCGCGGCGAGGGGAAAACCCTGATCAGGGAAGGAGTGGTGGAGAGGGGCGGTGAACTCCCCACACAGCTCAGCGGTGGCTTGACTGCTTTCACACACCCTGTTGGTGCGACATCGCTGCTCCAGACCCTGTTTCTATACTGGCAATTAGCTGGACTAATCCGGAAGAAGCTCGGAGACCCTACCCTTCAGGTGAAGAAAGCAAAGAAGGCTATCACCACAGGTCATGGCGGCACCGGATGTCAGGGCGGGGTAATCATCTACTCCAGGGACTAATTCGGGAGGTGGGAAAATGGCAGGCAAAGTCAGAATAATAGAGGACAAAGCGACACCCATCAAGAAGGAATGGGAAGAGTACGCCAGAAAGGGCAACTGGACAGTTAAAGGCTATGAGATGGTAAGGGCTCCTTCCGGACCCGGAAGGATCGAGGATGCCAAAGAAGCCGAGTACATGGTGATATACCGTCCTCACGGCGTGCTCTATCACCATAGCTATGGTCTGGTCTCAAAATTCTTCAAGGGGCTGATAGACAAGCAACTGTTCGGGACGAAATGCCCTGAATGCGAAACTGTGTACTGTCCCCCCAGAGTGCACTGCTGGAATCCAGCATGCAGAGTCGCTGAAACGAAGTGGATAGAACTGCCTCTCAAAGGCAAGGTGCACACCTTCTCCGTGATGCTTTTCTCAGCGGACGCATTTCTGGAAATGCTTCCCTTCGTGCTGGGCTACGTTCAAATCGAGGGCGCTGACACCGCCTTGCCCATCCAGATAGTAACAGCTCCGACGAACGTCTTCGTCGGGCAGAAAGTCAGGATAAAATTCAGGGAAAAGCGAAAAGGCGACCTTATGGACATTTATGCTGTGCCAGCTAAAGGGCAAGCGGTTCCCGAAGATTCCTGTCTCCACGACAATCCTGAAAACATAGAGCATTTGAACAGGGATCTAGAAAACACCTATGCGTTCCTGGGAAAGCGGTTCGGCATCAAGAAAGAGGATGTCGAGAAAAGGTGGAAAGGTAAATAGAGAGCCCCGGGTATCCATCCAGAAGCGGAGGTGCACACCTGTGATTGTATTGGAAGAAGGCAAGGGAAGGCTCTTCACTGACCCAGACCCGGACAAGGCAAGAGAGTTCTTCCGAAAAAAATCGCGGAAGATGGTCAATAAAGTGACGAGCCTCAAAGAAGCCATCGTTAAATTTGTACATGACGGCGATTACCTGGCAGTGGGTGGATTCGGCGCGAACAGGACCCCCATCGCCGCATGCCATGAGATAGTCCGCCAGGGCAGGAAGAAGATGGCGTTTGCCGGCAAGACCGCTACCCATGATTTTCAGATACTGGCAGTTGGCGAGGTTTTCGACAGAGTGGACGTAGCCTATATCGTGGGGCTTGAAGCCAGAGGCTTGTCTCCCTGCGCCCGCAAATATATGGAGAGCGGAAAGGTCGAAGTATGTGAGTGGACTAACTATGGACTTGCAGCCAGGCTCAGGGCAGCTGCTATGGGCGTCCCCTATGTCCCGGCGCGCAACTTGCTTGGTACCGACACCCTGAGGCACAGCGCAGCCAAGGTTGTGGAGTGCCCCTTTACAGGGAAGCGCCTGACTCTCCTGCCCGCCTTATATCCAGATGTGGCAGTGATACATGTGCATGAAGCGGACGTGTACGGCAATGCCAGGATTAAGGGCATCATGATTATGGATGGCGACCTTTCCAAAGCGGCAAAGCGCCTCATCATCACCACCGAGCGGTTGATTTCTAACGATGAGATTCGCAGGGACCCTACGAGCACCGGAATCCCTTTCTATCTCGTTGATGCGGTGTGCGAGGTGCGCTACGGGGCATATCCAGGCACCATGGCATACGAGTACTTCTCTGATGAGGAGCATCTGCAAGAGTGGTTAAGCGTGCAAAAAGACCCGGAAGAGTTCAAAAAATTTCTTAATCGTAACATTTACGAGTGTCCTGACCATTATAAGTACATAGAGAGGAATGGCGGTATCGAGAAGATGAACAAGCTCAGGCGTAAGGAACTCTTGCTCCACAAGGAGATGAAAGATGCCCAACTATAACACGATGGAGATCATGATTTGCGTGGCTGCGAGAGAACTCGAGGACGGTGCCATCGTCGGTGTTGGAACAGGAGCACCGTGCGCTGCTGCCATGCTCTCTCAGAAGACGCGTTCCCCGAACCTTGTGATAATGTTTGAGGCGGGTGGAGTAAGCCCGCTTTTGCCAGAAATGCCGATCTCGGTTGGAGATTCGAGGACGTTCTATAAGGCGGTCATGGCCTCGAGCATGTGCGACATCATGGAGACGTGCAGCAGGGGTTTCGTGGATTACACATTTTTAGGTGGTGCTCAGATTGATATGTACGGCAATTTGAATTCAACCATAATAGGCGAGGATTATAGAAAGCCAAAGGTGAGGTTGCCTGGAAGCGGCGGAGCAAATGATTTTGCATCGTTCTGTTGGAGAACGATGGTGATGACGCTTCAGGATGCGAGACGCTTTGTGGAAAGGCTGGATTTCGTGACTTCACCCGGTTGGCTTAAAGGGGGGGATTCTAGAGCCAAATCAGGACTGCCACTCGGCACTGGTCCCTACAAGATTATCACCAACATGGGGATCATGGATTTCGAGCCAGAGAGCAAGCGTATGCGGGTGATATCTATTAACCCGGGATACTCATTCAAACATCTTCAAGACAACTGCGGTTTCGAGTTGCTCCAAGTGTCTAAAATCGCGCAAACCACGCCTCCCACTGAGGAGGAGTTAAGGATACTCAGAGAGGAGGTGGACCCCTACAGATACGTGATAGGCAGGTAGGCCTGAAAACGAGGGAAAGGAGGGGATACATGGGCTTCAAGTTTCCATCAGATGAGTGGGTCAAGGAATTCGCCAGACAAATCAATGCCAGCAAGGCGTACGAAGAGTCGGGCAAGGACTGGGAAGGCGACTGGATTTTCGTAGTTGAGGCCGATGACGTTTATCCCCATACTGTCTACTTCTTCATAGGACTCTATCACGGCAAGGTCACCGATGCCGCCATGATAGAAAGCGAGAACGCGCGAGAGGCTCAGTATTTCATGCGCGGCTCCTTCACCACCTGGCGCAAGACCATCGAAGGGAAATTGGACCCCATCCAAGGGCTGATGACCCGCAAGTTCAAGTTGAAGGGCAACCTGATGAAGGTCTTGCGCTACCCCAGGTCGGCTAAGGAGTTGGTCAACTGCGTTGTGCGCGTGCCCGCCGAATTCCCCAACTGACAGTGAACAGTGAAGGGAGATCACCCAGGTGTGGAACTTTATCTCACCACGTATAGTGTTCGGTGAGGGAGCTCTGGATGCTCTCGATGAACTGGTGGGAAATCGTGCCCTCATCGTAACTGACAAGACAATGGTCAAAATGGGCTTGGTAGACAAGGTAAAAGCCCATTTAATTAAAGCTGGCATAGACGTCCGAGTGTTCGATGAAGTCGAACCTGACCCCAGCGTGCAGACGGCGCGCCGGGGAGCGCAGGTGGCAGAGAAGGTGAAGCCCGACTGGATTGTTGCCCTGGGTGGAGGCTCGCCCATCGACGCCGCCAAAGCGATCTGGGTGCTGCATGAACGACCTGACATCGAGCCAGCCGCCATCGCTCCAGTGGGGGAACTCGGACTTCGCAAGAAGGCTCGACTGATTACTATACCCACTACAAGCGGCACTGGAGCCGAGGTAACCTGGGCAATCGTCCTGACAGACACCGAAGAAAAACGTAAGATGGGGCTAGGACACCCGGAGAACATAGCTGATATCGCCATAGTGGACCCGGAGATGGCTATCGGTATGCCTCCCCGGCTAACGGCTGACACCGGACTCGATGCCCTGGTTCACGCTGTGGAAGGCTACACCTGCACCTGGCACACCGACCTGACTGACGGTCTATGTCTTTACGCCGCACGCCTTGTATTTCAGTACCTGCCACGCGCCGTAGCAGACGGTCAGGATATGGAAGCTCGCGAGAAGATGCATAACGCCGCCACCTGCGCCGGACTCGGCTTCGGCAATGCTATGGCTTCGATGGCTCATGCTATGGGGCACGCTCTGGGCGGCGCATTTCAAGTGCCTCATGGTCGAGCTGTAGCACTATTTCTGCCCTGCACTATAGAGTTCTGCGCTTCCCAAGCGCCTGAACGTTTCGCCGAGCTTGCTGCTTTTGTCGGCTGCTCCGATGAGGGCGGCGTGAAGGCTACACATGCCTTTTCTTACTACATCCGCGATTTATGCCGCAAGGTGGGAAACCCGACCAGTGTCGCCGAGGTAGACATTGAGCGCAAAGCCTACGAAAAACAATTGGATAAACTGGTGGACGATGCCCTCAACGACACACAAATGGTCACCGCTGTCCGCACACCATCTGTGGAAGAGATGCGCAAACTATTTCTTTATGCTTATGATGGAGAGCCAGTGGACTTCTAGCGCTCTATGCAAGGGGAAGGATGAAGGGATACATAGGGAAAATCCTTCGGGTCGACCTTGGTAAGAGTAGACTATGGGATGAACCCATAAAAGAGGAGCACGCTCGCCTCTTTGTCGGCGGCAGCGGGCTAGCGGCTCGAATCATCTACGATATGGTAGATGCCAACACAGACCCCCTGGGACCCGAAAATCCCCTCGTCTTCATGACTGGTCCCCTTGTGGGCACACATATGCCTTCGGCTGGTCGCTACAGCGTTTGCGCCCTTTCACCCCTAACTCGCATCTGGGGTGAGGCTAACGCAGGAGGCTTCTTCGGACCTGAACTGCGCTTCGCTGGCTACGATGGCATTGTTATTAAGGGATGTGCCAGCAACCCTGTATGGCTGTCCATAGTCGATGGACATGCCAAGTTGAACGACGCCTCCGGGATATGGGGCAGCGATTCCCATTCAACACAGGATAAAGTACGCAAAGCTATGGGAGACCAGAAAGCCCGTGTAGCCTGCATCGGGGAGGCAGGCGAGAATCTGGCAAAGATGGCATGCGTAATCAACGACCACGGGAGGGCTGCGGGACGCACAGGCATGGGAGCTGTGATGGGCTCCAAGAAGCTAAAGGCAATAGGCGTGCGCGGCTCTGCTAAAATCCCTGTGGTCAATGAAGATAGATTGAAGGCTCTGCACCAGGAAGTCCTCGCTAACCTGGAAGACGACATCTTCACCAGGGCGCTGCGACTGGCAGGCACCGCCGGCACTTTGGATTCACTCCTGATGTATGGTGATATGCCCATAAAGTATTACCAGACTGGAGAGTGGGAAAGAGCAAGCAATCTCTCAGGCATTCTGATGGTTCAGCATTATCAAAACAAGATTTACGCTTGTTACCGCTGCCCCATCGCGTGTGGTCGCGAGACCCGTGCTCCCAGCTACGGCTTGGAGAAGGTAGATGGTCCCGAATATGAGACCCTGACCTCACTAGGTTCCCTGATGATGATAGACGATCAGGAAGCTGTCATATACTCCGGTCACCTCTGCAACCTTTATGGTCTGGACACCATCAGCACAGGCTGCACCATAGCCCTGGCTTGCGAGATGTTCGAGCGCGGTATCATCAGCCAATCAAAAACCGGAGGCCTGGAAATACGCTACGGCGATAGCAGGATGGTGCACCGCTTGATAGAGATGATTGCCCATAGAGAAGGCTTCGGCGACCTTCTGGCTGAAGGAAGCGCCACCCTGGCTGAGCGATTCGGCGTTCCCGACTTAGCAGTGACTGTGAAACGGCTAGAGGTGCCCATGCACGACCCGCGCGCTTTCTCTGGCATGGCAGTGACTTACGCCCTCTCGCCGTGTGGCGCCAGCCATATGCAGGGTGACATGTATGGCGTGGATATGGGACAGGGTCCCCCTGAAGAGCTCGGCATCGAGCCAGGCGACCGTTTTGAGTCTTCCACCAAAAAAGGGCGGCTCGCAGCACGACAGCAAGCGTGGCGTAACCTTTACAACTCGATGATACTCTGCCAGTTTCAGGACCCCGGTGCCGAAGCAGTGCTGTCAGCCATGAACTGCGTGACTGGTTGGGGACTGAATCTCAATGATTTGATGATGCTGGGCAAGCGCATCGTGACCATGAAGCGATTACTAAATCTGCGCCGTGGCGTCACCCGCGCTGACGATTGTTTACCACCCCTTCTGCTCAAGCCTCTCAAGGAAGGAGGCACAGAAGGAAAGGTTCCCAATCTCGAGGCATTGCTCAAAGGAGCATACGCCGAGTTCGGCTGGGACATGAAAACAGGACGTCCCACGAGACGGACGCTGGAACTACTTGGGCTGACACCAATTGTTGAGGAACTGTAATTACTCCATTGAGTCATCCCACTTTGAAAAGAACAAGTTTATTGATTTGTGATAACTTGTAGGTGTGGAGAGGTAGTTAGTTATGGCTCATCACAAGGTTAAAAATGGCGAGTTGGTTCGTGCTGGAAGAATCCAGGTGATGGTAGATAATTTCTACTCCAGAAACGAACCCATGATCTTGAGGGTTTTGGATGCGACAACCCGCTTTTTTGTGAAGGTGAGAGCGAAACCCATCCTTGGATTGTTGTCGCGTTTACTCGGTTTCGTTCTTCCCACCGGCGAGGTGGTCACTACCGAGCGGGCAATAGATGTCATAGACG
>CAYHAX010000097.1:0-6334 GCA_964354695.1 uncultured Dehalococcoidia bacterium | reverse complement strand
GTGGGGAACCAGACCACGGTTGACCTCATAAAAGAGCCAACAACTACACTCACAGATACCTATGCTGGCGGCACTATCCTGGAATGGGATTATGGCAATGTTGCCCTGCATCTGCCGTCTGGACAGGTGCCTATAGTTAAGACCTTGACCTTCGCTTACAAGGTGGATGTGACCCAGGATGTCGAGGGCATGTTCGTCTGGATTGCAGCCGACAGGGTTAATAACGGGCCGCCTAGCCTGGCTGACACGCAGGATGATTATATTTCGTGGGACAAAGGCTATGAGATATACAAGGCTGTTTCGCAGGCCTACAGCGAGATATTCGGCAGCAATACCGAGGTTACGGCTTATGTGGCGCAGGGCGAGACGGACAAGAAGGGTGCAGCGGCCTACGGAGACTATGTGGCAGCAGGTAATCCGCTGCTGGTAGATTTGAATGGAGATGATTATAAGGAGTCCCGCGTAGACCCGGCTACCCCCGGGACATGGAACTCTTATGGCGGAGTCTACTATGATGGAAGGTCTGAGATCGGGACCACTTCCATCCCCTCTGATGCAAAGATTGTTGCAGGCTGGCTCTACTGGTCTGCATATATAGATGATACGACTCATTTCTCCGGGCAAACGGATTGGGAGCTTTACGGCCAACAGCCTGACACGAATGTGAGCTTCATGTACCCCAAGCGGTATGGCTCTGAGTCTTTCAGTGTCGCCGACAATATGTCTAGTGAATCCCATACAATTTCTAGCATGAGCGCCCAGGAGCCTATGGACCTCCTGGCGCATGAGCCGCTCTTAACCCTGTCTCCGATGAGATACTGGTCGGAGCCTCTTGGCACGGCGGTAAGTGGCAATGGCAACGACGCCTTTTTAACTGCTAATAGGCCTATTTCCTCAACACCTGCGCCTAAGGTGTGGGTGAATAACGTTTTGCGAACCGAAGGCACCGACTACGTCATAAACTATTCCTCCGGCAATGTTACAATCACCAGCGATGCTTTGTCCGGGCCGGTGGTTATAGACTACAGCGTATCCGGCTCCAAGACGCTGGTAAAGGGCACCGACTACACGATAAATCAGGTTGCGGAGGGGGCTGGATATAAATACACGGGCTTCACAGTCATCAACGATAGGCTGGTGGGCACGGTAACTATAGATTACTACTACGCCAAGCACTGGACAACGGTAACGCACGCGGCTTACGACAGATACGGCACTCCGCTGCCCCCGGCGTTAGCACACAGCATGTCTGGGACCAGCACTTATGTGGGCTGGTCCTACGCCTGCTTTAACGATGTGACTGATTTGCTTACCGGCAATGATACCTACACAGACGTCACCGGCAAAGGGCAGTATGCAGTGGGCAATGTGAATTCTAGCCCAGGAACTTCTAGCTATACCTACAGGGACTGGTGCTACTCCGGATGGTCGCTGATTGTCCTTTACGAGAGCCCAAGCGAGACAGCGCACCAGTTTTACCTTTATGACCCAATACACAACCCTTACGACCCTATACTGCATCCTGATGGCGTTCCTTTTCTGATGACGCAGGTTTCAGCGCCCAGTTACCACGATGTCTTCTTCACCCTGAAAGACTTCTATCCCCCGGAGGGAACGGTAGATGGGAGACTGACATATTTTGTGGGTGAAGGTGATATTGATCTACCTGAGGATTACGTGGGTTTCAAAGGGGCTTCTCAGAGTTCATATGCCAATTTGAGTGGTACCAACAACCCTGTGAACAATGTAGTGAACTGCTTATCTACTACAGGAGAGGTCGGGATAGACCTGGATACGTTCGATATAACAGGTGATGTAGGAGCCGATACCAGTGCCAACATAAGGCTCCGCACGCAAGTAGACGTATGGTATGTGGTCTATACGATTCTTTCATTCAAGACAAATCAGGTGCCGAAGACGGGCTTCGCCTTCGATGTGGCTTCTGTTACCTATCAATATGAGCTTAATCAGTAATTCGTGTCAAAATAATGCTCACTGTAAGAGAGCGTTTGGCAAATAGGGAGTGCCGAGGGGTCCTTCCCAGGGGAAGGACTGGGGGTGCTCCTGTAGGGGCGCATGGCTATGCGCGCTCATCACCCAAGATTGGGGATACAGGGGGTTGAAAGAAGATTGATAAACAACCTCTTTCTATATAGCAAAGTGAGGCGATTTCTGCGTTTGCCTTTTGCTGAAAGCTGGCTTAGAGAAAAGTCCCGCTGGTGGTAGGCAATTTGGGGGATTGTCAGGGGAGAGGCAGATACTATATCATGCGAATTGGCCGCTACGGTATCTGGAAAGCCTGTCCGAGTAGTTCAGAGGTTGTTTAAGAGCTGGGGAGTGCAGAGGGGCAAAGCCCCTTTGCTGGGGGGCTGGGGGTATCCCCCAGCCTCAAAAATCTTCCAAGACTGGGGGATTTTTGAGGGTTGAAAAGGGTTAATAAAAGCTCTTTATCTCGGGGGCTTGAAAGATTCTAGGGACTCGGTTATATTTATACGAAAATAGAATGGAGGAGAGTACTAAATGAATATAGATATCAATATTCTCCCGAAGGAGATGCGCGCCAAGCCTCTGGTGGATGCGAGGACTGTTATTCTGGTAGTCCTCGTCATAGCCCTGGCTTTCGGCATCTACTACTTCTTTCAAGCCAGGAGCAATGTGCAGGCTGATAACGCAGACACGCAAACCCTCATCGAGGAGCTCAAAGCGGAGGCTACCAGCGTTTCCACTAGTCCCCAGGCGATACAGCTCACCAACCAGATTACCGCCACCAAAACAGCCGCGCAGAGCTACACCGCGTTCGTGGCTGGCAGGGTGGCATGGGGTGACGCCCTCAATGGCGTGTTCTCACTGCTGCCCAAGGGGGTGAGCATAGTCTCCATCACCCAGGCTGGCAATAGCCTCACCATAACGGTTACCGCCTCTGACTACAGCTATGTTGCTGACTATGGGCGTGACCTCGATACCGACAGGCGGTTCGTGCTGCTGGCTGTGGAAACCCTCAACTCCACGGCCACGGCCAATACGTCGGTGATCAGTATCAGCGTTGCGCCAGGGGGTGCACAATGATAAACAAGATAATGGAACGAGCAAGACAGAATACAGTTCTCATTGTTCTTATAGTCATCGCTGTTGCTTTCGTGGCGGGCAATATCGTCCTTTATCTGAACTGGAGCTCAGCCAGGGCTGAGAAGTCGGACCTGGAGAGGGAAAAGAGCACCGCACAGGTGAACCTGAACATTGCCAATGATAATTTCAATGTTGAGAAGCTGCAGGCGCAGCTCAGCGCGCTGTCGGGCAGCCCCAACTTCCCCACCAGCGTCTCGCCGGTTCAGTTGAGCCTTTACCTGGCTGCTAGAGCGCAGGCACATAAGGTGGACCTGGTCAGCATAACCCTGATTCCTGCCGCCACCGAGAACATAGGAGGGAAGCCGTACACCAGGTATGGCGTAAACGTGGTGGCAACGGGGTCTTTGACCAAGGTGAGCGCATTTTTGACCTCTCTGGAGGAGGGGCCGTTCGATACGTTGCGGATTGAGGGTGCAAGCTACACCGAGACGGATAACACCCTGAAATTCGCCATAGTCATACTGTACAGAACGTAGGGGTAGCTGACAGCTGTCAGCAATCAGCCGTCATGAATTGGGGTGTGCAGAGGGGCGGAGCCCCTTTGCTGGGGGTTTGGGGGTATCCCCCAAACTTAGATTCCCCCAAGAGTGGGGGAAACAGGGGGTTGACAGGTAACTATGTCATTCCTGCGCAGGCAGGAATCCAGTTGTAGGGTGGGTGGAGCCCACCAGAAGCTATCAGCAATTCGAAGGGAGGACACTTACATGGAGCTTTTCGGCAGCAGTCGTGCGATGTCTTTCACAGTCGAGGGTTTTTCCCTCAAGATGCTGGTCTACACGGGCAAGAAGATAGAGGGCTGGTATAGCATCCCTCTTAATCCCGGCTGGCTCAGGGATGGGCTGATAGCCGCGCCCGGTGAGGTGGGCAGGGTCATGGCGGAGACAATCAAGGGGAAGAGCCTGCCGGCAAAAGGTGGGGTTTCCGCTCTCGCCAGCACGGGCAGCACCAGCCAGGTGCTGGGTTTGCCCAAGCTGCAGAAGAAGGACATGGAGAAAACCGTTACCTGGGAGATGAAGAGGCTCATGCCGGGCTCTGCTGACATGGATTATATCTACTGGCAGCCTTTGCCCTGGCGCGCCACCAAGGTCCAGCAGTCTATCTATGCCCTTGCTATCCCCATGACTAACGTTCAGAACATGGTAAATACCTGTCGCGCTGCAGGCGTAACTATGAAAGGCATCGAGCTGAAACCCTTCGCGCTGACACGTGCGGTAAACTGCGAGAGGGGCATTATTGTGCATGGCGAGATAGACAACATCGAGATAATCATTGTTGACAGATATTACCCCGCCCTGTTCCGGGGTATCCCTGTCAAAGAGGCTAACTTCACTGCCGAAGCAGCTATTGCAAACCTCATGCGTGAGCTTCCCTTCACCATAGATTACTACAATCGCAGCCATCCTGAGTCCAGCTTGACGCCCGATTGCGTAGTTTACCTCGGCGGCGGGCTTGCCCTCGAGCCTGAGATGTCCGGCAAAGTTACAAAAGCCACAGGGCGCGCCGTATCGCGCGTAGAGCCGCCTCCGGGCTGCCCGCAGAACTTCCCCCTGGAGCAGCAGTTGACCAACGTGGGTCTGATGATGAAGGCGAAATGGTAAACTGCGCGATGCGCCAAGTGCAAAATTCAAAATGCAAATTGAAAAATGCAAAATAAGAGTAGTGAGCTTTGAGAGCGGTTTCTGAATTTTGCATCGAATGTTATCAAATTAGTTGTAGGATTTGATAGAACTGCCACGGGTAGACATGTTGGTGGTCAATTAGCGCGGTCGGCAACTTCAGCAGGTGCCAATTACGAAGAGGCTTGTGGTGCTGAAAGTCGTGCCGACTTCGTTCATAAAATGCAGTTGGTGTGAAAAGAGTTACGTGAATCCCTCTACTGGTTGCGCTTGATTGAAAAATTGGACCTTAAGACACCTGCAAGCTCGAAGGCGCTCGTCCAGGAAGCTAACGAACTGGCAAACATCGTCGCAAAATCAATAATAACAGCGAAATCGAAAAGGTAAATTTCAATTTAATATTTGCACTCTGCAATTGAAAGGCAAAGGTATCAACAAACAAATGACAAAAGGTAACCCCTCGCTTCGCAGCCCTAAAATTTTCAATTTAATATTTGCAATTTGCACTCTGCAATTGAAAGGTAGAAAGTGTCTTCTCTAATAACAATCATCTTCGCCCTATTAGGCCTCTCTGTAGGCAGCTTCCTCAACCTCTGCATCGACCGCCTGCCTCAGCATAAATCTATAGTCAGCCCCCGCTCCCATTGCGACGGCTGCCAGCGCAGCCTCAGCACCGCTGACCTCGTGCCCCTGTTAAGCTATATCTGGCTCAGGGGTCGCTGCCGCTACTGCGGCTCCCGCATCCCCCTGCGCATAGCCATCGTGGAGCTGGCTACAGGCGCTATCTTCGCCGTGCTGGCATGGTACTACTATCAGAGCTTCGGGCTGGGCGTTGAGCTAGCCTTTGCCCTTGTCTATGCAGCCCTGTTCATAGTCATCTTCGTCATAGACCTGGAGCAGGGGCTGGTGCTGAACAACGTCGTCCTCTTCGGGCTTGCCCTTGCCTTCGTATTCTCCTTCTTTCAGACAGGCTTCGAGGACTTCTGGCCCAAGCTGGGACCCGGCATCACCCTCAGCGCATTGCTGGGTGGAGCTGTAGGGTTTGCCATAATGCTCCTGCCCTACCTGATATCGCGCGGAGGCATGGGCGCCGGGGATGTCAAGCTCGCCGGGCTGATAGGGGTGGTCGTGGGCTTCCAGCAGGTGATAGCGGCGCTTCTGGTGGGCATAGTGATTGGCGGGATTGTGGCTGTATTCCTGCTGCTAGCCCGTCTCAGGGGGAGGAAA
This sequence comes from uncultured Dehalococcoidia bacterium, assembly GCA_964354695.1. Lineage (GTDB taxonomy): Bacteria > Chloroflexota > Dehalococcoidia > SZUA-161 > SZUA-161 > CAYHAX01. The sequence continues at coordinate 365 of CAYHAX010000097.1, read as the reverse complement.
GAGGCTGTCCCGTTCGGACCCTTCCTGGCAGTGGGCGCCATGGTGGCGCTGGTATGGGGTGAGGGTCTCATAGAGTGGTATCGCACCACCTTGACAAACCTCGGCTAGGCAACTAAAGTTAAGTCCAGTTAAGTTAAACGGTTAGTATGTCATTCCCGCGCAGGCGGGAATCCAGGCGCTCTTGCTCCTCGGGGATGATAACATCCACAGCGAGCAGGTAAGCCGATAGCTGACGGCTGAATGCTAAAGGACAGTTTGAAGACATGAGATTGAGGATGAGTAACCAACGTGGTTTCTCCATAATGGGCCTGCTCTCGGCTTTGCTCGTCTTCACCATACTCTTAGCTGTGGTGGGCGGTATAGTA
>CAYHAX010000096.1:0-16877 GCA_964354695.1 uncultured Dehalococcoidia bacterium | reverse complement strand
GTGCCTTATAAGCTCATCCCTACCTGGGGTGCCAGCGAGGCATTTTTGCCTGAGGACGCTGATGTGCTCATCGAGAATACTGAGACAGGCTCGACCATCTCCAGGCACAACCTCAAGGTTATTGACACCTTGTTTGAGTCCACGGCGTGCCTCATCGGGAATACCGAGGCTATAAGGAAGCCTGGGAAAAGGTATAAGATAACCGCACTTGTGGAGAATATGCGCAAAGGGGTGGGGGCTAGCAGCGTCTCTTGAGAAAGGAGCCCTTTGCCTCCGATTTGTCTTCACTTAGGCATCGCGGAGGAAGCGATATCCAGATTGCACCATCCAGTTGTGGATGAAAACAGGGGGAGCTATTACCTTGGTTCGACGGCGCCGGACATACGCTTTTTCATCGGGACAAGCCGCGAGGCGACGCACTTTCTGTCGCTGGAGGGTGCGGAAGGTGAGAGTGGAGTAGAGTCTATGCTAGAAGCTTATCCCGAGCTTGTGGGGGGTGCGAAGCTGAATAATACCTCGAAGGCGTTCGTTGCCGGCTACATGTCTCATCTGGTAACCGATGAGGCTTGGATATATCATATCTACCGACCGTTTTTCGGCGAGAGGTCGTCGCTGAGCAGAGACCCTATGGCTAACCTTCTGGACAGGATGCTCCAATTCGAGCTGGACCGCAGGGAGAGGCTCGATAATAAGAATATGCCGGCGGTTCGAGCCGAGTTGAACGACTCGTCTTCAGGGGTCGATATTAGCTTTATCAGCCCCTCCAGCCTGAAGAGGTGGAGCGAGTTTGTCTTCATCAGTGCCACAAGGAAGGCGAACTGGGAGGACTTCCGCCGTTTTGCCGAGAAGTACCTCATCTGGATGAGGCTGATCGCTCATGAGGAACAGGAGACCTTTTTCTCCTCTTTCGACGAGAGGCTGGAGCAGGTTCTGGAGCTGGTTCCCCAGAAGGAGCTTTCGGCATTTCGGGAGAAGTCTATAGCTGGATCTGTGAGAATGGCTAGGGAGTATCTGGGATGAAAATAATCAGAGACTTGGAAGCTGCGAAAACTCTGCTGCTGGGGCGCTCTACCGTTGAGTTCGCCGAGGCTTTGCCGGCGGTCAAGCAGAGGATAAGGGAGATCTTCGACGAGGACATGACCCCCGAGGAGGCGGTGCGGCGGATTGTCAACGACGTGCGCAGCAGAGGGGACCATGCCCTTTTCGATTTGAGCAAGAAGATAGACGGGATGGGGCTTGCCCAGTTTGAGGTAACCAAGGGCGAGATTGCGGAGTCCTATAAAAAGGTCGAAAAAGGGCTGGTAAGCGCCCTGCAACTGGCTGCTGAAAGGATACAAGCCTTTCACACTACCCAGTTGAAGAAGCTGGGGCTGGGCTTCGTCGAGGGGGGAATGGGGTTCAGGGTTAGCCCCCTGGAGCGAGTGGGGGTCTATATCCCGGGCGGCAGGGCTTATTATCCCTCGACTGTGCTCATGACAGTCATACCCGCCAGGGTTGCAGGCGTGGCAGAGGTGGTCATCACTACACCGCCTGCTCCGGATGGCATGGTTCCAGCGCCTACTCTGGTAGCGGCGGACATAGCGAAAGCGAATCACGTTTTCAAGGTGGGTGGCGCGCAGGCTATCGCTGCCATGGCCTACGGCACCAAGTCTATCCACAAGGTGGATAAGATTTGCGGTCCCGGCAATATCTTCGTTACGTTAGCCAAGAAGCAGGTCTATGGCACCGTGGCTATAGACGGGCTTCACGGGCCAACCGAAACAGTCATAATGGCCGATGATACAGCAAACCCTGTCTTCTGCGCCGCTGACCTTCTGGCGCAGGCGGAGCACGACGAGATGGCTTCCGCCATACTTATCACAACCTCGTCGCATCTGGCAGAGCAGGTCAGCGAGGAAGTGAAGCAGCAGCTTGCCAAGCTGGGGCGTCGCGCCATAGCCTGGCAGGCGCTGGAGCAGAATGGCGGGATAGTGCTTGTTACCAATATGGATGAGGCTATTCAACTGGTGAACATGTATGCCCCGGAGCATCTCTGCCTCATGGTGAAGGATGCCCGTTCTTACCTCGACCGCATCCATCATGCCGGCGGCATCTTCATCGGGGCGCCGGAGGCTATCGGAGACTATGTCGCGGGACCGAGCCATGTCATGCCCACAGGGAGAACCGCCCGTTTCAGCTCGCCTCTCAGCGTGCTGGATTTCCTCAAGGTCTCCATTCTGATAGATATGGACGATAAGGCTTTGAAGTTGCTGGGTCCGGCTGCGGCAACCATCGCCCGCGCTGAGGGCTTGACCGCTCATGCTATCTCTGTGGAGAAAAGGCTGGAGCAACTGGGAGTGATTAAGGAAGAGGGTGGGAAATGACCCCAAGCCCGACCAGAGGCGCTGAAAGGCTCGTCAGGGGCGATTTGCTGGGCATTGAGCCCTATGAGCCTATCGTGCCCCTTGAGGTGCTAAGCGAGCGTTGTGGCGTCCCTGTCGAGAAACTGATAAAGCTCGACGGCAATGAGAACCCCTACGGTTGCTCGCCGAAGGTGCGCCGAGCGCTGGCGAGGTATAAGTTCTATAACATCTACCCCGACCCGCTGCATAGGGAGATAATGGGTCCTCTGGAGAAATACGTGGGGGTTGACCGCGAGCACATAGTGGCGGGCAGCGGCAGCGACGAGCTGATAGACTTGGTGCTGCGTATCTTCCTTGAGCCTGGGGATAAGGTAATTAACTGCGCACCCACCTTCGGCATGTACCTTTTCAGCACGGCTGTGTGCGGGGGCAGGACTGTTACTGTGCCCCGGAACGAAGCCTACGAGGTGGATATAGCTGGCGTAAGGAAAGCCATCGATAAGCGGACAAAGGTAGTCTTCATTGCCTCGCCTAACAACCCCACTGGCAACGCCACTTCTAAGAGCGACATACTGAAGCTGGTCGATATGGGTATAGTCGTCGTCATAGACGAGGCGTACTATGAGTTCTGCGGGCAGACAGTCGCCCCGCTGGTTCCGAAATACGCTAATCTCATCGTCCTGCGTTCGTTCAGCAAGTGGGCGGGGCTGGGTGGCTTGAGGGCTGGCTATGGAATATTCCCCGCCAGCATCGCCGGGCTTATCCGCAGGGTAAAAATACCGTATAATGTCAACATTGCGGCGATGATTGCGGTGAAAGAGTCCCTGGCGGACAGAGATTACCTTCAGACCAGGGTAAAGGCAATCATTGCCGAGCGCAAGCGGCTCTCCGATAAGCTTAAGAAACAGGGGGTGCTCATACCCCTGCCCTCTCAGGCTAATTTCATCCTGTGCAGGGTGCCCAGGGGAGATGCCCGGAAGATAAAGCGAGGGCTGGACAGCAAGGGCATCTTCGTGAGGCACTTCGATACACCTCTGCTCAGGAATATGCTGAGGATAAGTGTGGGCAAGCCAGAGCATACCGATGCTCTAATAGAAGCACTGGCAAAATACAAAGGAGGGTAGTATGGCTGTAAAAGCTACTAAATCCGCAAAGACCACCAAGCCTGCGAAGACCGCCGCGGCGCCTGTAAAGCCTGCTAAGACCGTACAGCCTGTTAAAGTGGTAGTGAAGAAGAGACAAGCCTCGGTGAGCCGCGAGACGAAGGAGACCAAGGTCAAGGTGGAGCTTGCGCTCGACGGCAAGGGCGTTTGCAAGGCGAACACCGGCATAGGTATGCTCGACCACCTTATAGAGCAGATAGCGCGGCATGGCTTGTTCGACATAACGGTTGAGGCGACAGGCGACCTCAAGGTGGGGCAGCACCACACGCTGGAAGATGTTGCCAAGTGCCTGGGGCAGGCGTTCGACCAGGCTCTGGGGGACCGCAGGGGCATCGCCAGGATGGGGGACGCTGTGGTGCCCATGGACGAGGCTCTATCGCTGGTGGCTCTTGATATCAGCGGCAGGGGCTATGCGGTTATCGAGGCGCCTCTTGAGGGCAGGGACATAAGCGGCTTGGACACCGACCTCATCAAGCATTTCTTGCAGACCTTTGCTACGGAGGCTAAAATAAACGTACATGTCAGGCTTCTCGCCAAGGGTAACGACCATCACAGGGTGGAGTCTCTGTTTAAGGCGCTGGCGAAATCACTGGACATCGCTACCAGTGTGGATACGAGGGCGGGCGGCGCGATACCCAGCACCAAGGGCAAGATATAAGAATATTATGTCAATAATTTAAGGACTACTTGATAATCGGCAAAAGGGTGGTGGGTCGCGTAGCGACCCACCACCCTTTTTTCATCGCTGCCCCTCAGGTCATTGCTTTGAAAATAGCCTGTTCAGGCAACCATAGGGCAGGGGCTCTGTCCCCTACTAGGGAATGCGGGTGACAGAGTCCTTCTCTGAAGGACTCTATTTTCACTTTGCAATTTTCATGGTCCTGTCCCGGGGTTTGTCCAGAGCTTGTTTAAAGCGAGTCTTCGCCGTGAATAATTTTATCAAAGAAGCGCTATTCCGACTCAAAGTATGCCTTCACCTTCAGCTTCTTCTCCGGCTCCACAGGGTCGTTCGACCTGACGGTGATCTCGAACAGATGGGCACCTGACATGTGTGCGCCGGCAGGGGCCGTCTCTATGCTCAGGGTGCTCTCCTCACCGGGCTGCAATGTTGTGGAACCCACAACGGGCGTGGGCGGTCAGCAACCTTCCAGGGCTTCTGCGGTAACATTCCCCATGACTAACGGAGCGTTACCCGTATTGCTGAAATCGAAGGTATAGGTCAACCGTTCGCCAAACGGAATTGTGCCCGCATCGACATAATCCTGGTCGAAATGAATCCTGGGCTGCGGCTCCTGTTGCGAGCAAGCAGCCAGCAGCACAGCGCCCACCAGGGAGAATAGCACAAGGAATACAATGGCTTTACCGGAAACCAGCTTCTTCATCTTCTACCTCTGACGAATCGTTGCCTGGAATATACCATATCTGTCAACAAACTTGTTTTTTGAGAGAAGGCTGAGAGATGAAATCGGGTTCTGCCGCGATTCTTAGGTGCCTGGTCTGCGCTCTTTTAGCTCGCGCCCGCAGACCATGCAAAATAGCGCACCCTTCGGATTTACTTTTCTACAACTGGGGCAGACCGAGCTTGCAACCTCAAACTCCTCGTGCGACAGGGCTATCAAAATCAACGCCGGTATGCCCAGCAGAAATGAGGGTAAGGAGCAGACACCGCCTATGATTGCCAGAATAAAATTCCTCCTGGCAATCGCTACGCTTGAGCCCACTATGGCCAAAATCCCCAGGATAACTAGGGCTTGCCCCAGCCCCATTTCCGACCAGTCAACAGACTCAACTGTGGCTCCATCAACAATCAAAATAATGCCGATTGAAAAGTTGATCACCCCGGCGATTATGCCCAGAATCCCGCCCGCAACCGGCTTCCCCGTGCGCTTCCCTGCCGCTGTCTCATAAACCCTGGCGGTGCAGACAGGGCAGTAAATCCTGTCTTCTACCGTAGTGCGGCATGCCAGACAAACAGGCTTGCCGCATTGCACGCAGATGCCCACGGCCTCCTCATCGGGATGAATTGAACACCTCATAATGACTCCTGTAGCCGCCCTCTACTTCAAGGGCGTTCTATTGCGCTGATTCTCCGTTAGGGGCATTTTATACCAGATAGGAAACACAGTCAACGACTGAATGAATGTGCCATTTACTAGCGGCGGAGTGCAGAAGGGCAAAGTGAGGCCACATAGGGGCACAAATTTTGTGCCCCTACACTTTAAGAACTCTATGCAACACGCTCCTTCTCGGAGGCGTTCATTGCCTTCTCCAGATTGACGGAACAGCACCCCAGCTCAGACCCCTTGACCCGTGCCACGAAGTTCACCCGCTGTCCATTTCTTCCACAGGGACACGAAGATGTCTCATCCATCTCCACCATATCCTCAGTCAGGATGTACGCGGGGTATGCCAGGCACGTTGGGTCTATTATTGCCAGGACCCCTCGCCTGCCATCATGGATTTCCTTGCTGGAATCACCGAGCTCCCTTACACTGAAATGTACCCAGGGAGGAACGTGCTTCCAGTGATGGCGGCACTCTATAGCCACCATGTTCCCCTCAATCAGCCCGTACATATCCCGGATTTGCTCTGGCTGAACCCCCAAATACTCGGCGCACTCGCGGTTATATTCTTCTCGCGGAATCTGCTCCCCCGTGAATCGCTTCCAGCCACCCAGGTTGATGATTATCGTTTCCCTATCCAGTTTCAGATGAATATCGTGCTTCTTGAGGTACTGAACGAGTTTGTGTACCAGGAAGGGAGGACCCACGATATGTCTTATGTGGGCGTTCTCCCATTGCGTCAGAAGCGCAACAGCCTCTTGCGGGTCGAAGGAGGCTTTTCTTACTATGAATCTGCTTGTATCCACCAGTCCGGCAAGCATGCTCGAAACCTTGACCATACCCATTTCAGGCACCTCTTCGGGCGACGGCATCAGGAACAGTATCGCCCCGCTCGAGAACATGAAGAACTCCCTGTACATCGCCCATAAAGCTAGTGACCCCTGGGTGACCGTTTCGGAGTCCCGCCGCGTTACACTGGGGATTCCGCTGGTGCCGGTGCTCCTCATCTCTACCTCGATTTTATCCAGCCCCAGAGTCAGCAGCTTTTGTGTATCTGTCCGTTTGAATTGGCTCACCGGTATTAGGGGGATTTTTATAAGGTCGTCGTAATGGCGGACATCTGATGGAGTTACCCCCTGTTGCTCGCAGAGTCCGCGATAATACGCGTTGTTCTCGTAGTGAAAGCGGAAGTTCTCAGCGATGAGGCTTGTCTTCAACGCCCTTTGTTCTGCAACGGGAAGCCTGAACACTTTATTCAACGAGGTGTACACGCTCCCCAAGGGATTGAGTCCCGCATTGCGGATTTCCTCGAATAATCTGTGATAGTCGTATGCCATTCTTCTCTCCTCCCAGTTACAGCTTCCTTGCTTCAATCAGCTTGAACAGCCCCGCCCACAGGTTGGTAACCCGTTCTACCTTTAAGTTGCTTTTAGACAAATTCTCCAACGGCCGCCGGCGGAAGTCTGACCCCATCCGCGCTATCAATGGATTGGCCAGCTTCACCAGCCAGCGCGAAAACCAGTTGGCGCTGAAGTCCTGCTCGAGTAAAACCACCTTGCCACCCCGTTTGCACACCCGCTCTACTTCTCTGATGCCGCGAACCGGGTCAGGAATGGAGCAAAAGACCATACTTGCCGCTACTGTGTCGAAGGTATTATCTGCAAACTCCAGATTCTGCGCGTCCATCTGCCACAGGGCCACTTTCACCTTATGCCTGGTGGCTCTGCTTTTGGCGCGCCTCAGCATCTCCTCGCTGAAGTCAACAGCGGTTATTTTAGCGTCCGCAGGATAGTAGGGGAAGTTATTGCCCGTGCCCACGCCGACCTCCAGCACGCGACTGCTTTCCACCCTGCTCCAGAGGAGCCTGCGCCATTTCCTCACGATAACCCGCTCCACAAGAGCCATCATGTGGTCATAGTGCCGGGCCGTTCTATTCCACCGCCTCTTAGCAATTTCCGTAGTCTTGACCCCGCTTGACATTTAGGAACTCCTCCTCCCGAGCCAGTATAGGCTAAGAGAACACAATTTAATGCATGATAACAATCTATAGCCTTGATGTATGCGACTTTTATCTCAAACCACCACCCCGTTACTCCGAAAATAGAATACTCAGGCGGTCAGTCGGTGGAGCTTGCAGTTCTGGTATATAATTTGTCCAGGGTTTGTTCACCGCATTTGAACCCTGGGGGTGGGGATGAGACTGCAAAGGCTCTTCGAACCAACCAGAATCGGCAGGATGACGGTCAAGAACCGCTTGGTCATGCCTGCCATGGGCACGGATTACGGTTCGGCGGACGGCTTTGTCACTCCCAGGCTTATAGACTATTACGCTGAGAGGGCTAAGGGCGGGGTGGGGCTTATCATTGTGGAGAATACCTCGGTTGATTACCCGCGCGGGAAACCGACACCCCATCAAATCAGCATTGACCACGACACGTATCTTGAGGGGCTCTCCGAGCTTGCCCAGGCGATAAAGAGGGGCGGCGCTCGGGCTGCCATCCAGCTCGAACACGGTGGCAGGGACACTAACTCTGCAATCACTGGGCAGCAACCCGTGGGCCCATCGGAATCCCTTTCCCAGGGGCGCGAGCCTGTCAGGGCGCTTTCAGTAGCGGAGATAGCGGAGTTCGTGGAGCGCCACGCTCAGGCGGCGGTGAGGGCGCAGAAGGCTGGGTTCGATGGGGTTGAGATTCACGGCGCACACGGGCACCTGTTAGCTCAGTCTATCTCCCCATTTCTCAATCGGAGACAGGACTGGTATGGGGGCAGCCTGGAGAACAGGGCTCGGTTTCTGCTCGAGGTGATTCGTGCCTGCAGGGCGGCGGTGGGCTCCGATTACCCGCTGTGGTGCCGTATCAATGCTGCTGAGTACGGGGTTGAGCCGGCGCTGGATTACGCCCAGGCGGCGCAGATAGCGCGCTGGGCGGAGGAAGCCGGGGCTGACGCAATCAGTGTTTCTGCTTACGGCTACCGCGCTCAATTTACCGTGCTGTGTCCAGGGGTGCCCGGCTTTCATCTAATGGGTGCAGCCCTGGTCAAGAGGGGTGTGGGGATACCTGTTATTGCGGTGGGTCGGATTCTTCCCGAGACGGGGGAGTGGGCTATCAGGGAAGGAATAGCGGACATGGTGGCTATGGGCAGGGCTCTTATCGCAGACCCCTATCTACCGAACAAGGCGGCTGAGGGCAGGCTCGAGGATATAGTGCCTTGCATAGGCTGTTGGGAATGCATAGAGACCGGCATAATGCAGGCTATTATCCAGGCGATTGTAAACCCGGGCGCACCGAGCGGTGGCGGGGTCAGGTGCTCTGTCAATCCGGCGGCGGGGATGGAGGCGGCTCGGGTAGCCAGACTGAGGGGACACGACGTTACGCTGTTGGAAAAGGACGCCCAACTGGGAGGTCTGCTCAGAGCGGCTGCAATGCCTCCTCATAAGCAGGCGATATCTCTGCTCATAGAGTATTTTGAAACCCAGCTTGACAAGCTGGGCGTTAAGGTGAGGCTGGAGGCAGAGGGTACGCTTGCCAGGATATCTGCGTCTCGTCCTGATGCCGTGATTTGGGCGGCGGGCACAACGCCCGTTACACTTGAAATCGCAGGATTAGACCGGTCCAAGGTTGTAACCGCCATAGATGTGTTGAATGGAAAGGCGGAAGTCGGCAACACGGTGGTTATCTTCGGTGCTGAGGGTGTCGGCTGTGAGGCCGCCAGTTACCTGGCAGACCAGGGCAAAAAGGTAGTTGTTGTCGAGATTAAAGAGCGGGCACTGGAGAAGGAAGGCACTATCGTAAGGATGCGGCTTCTTGATGACCTGTCCAGGGAAAAGGTGGAGGTTCTCACCTGCGTTAAATACGAAGGCTTCGAAAGCGAAGGTCCTCTTGTAAAAGCCGCTGCCGGGGAACTCAGAACACTGCGGGCTGACACCTATATAATGGCTGCTGGCGCTAAATCGAACCTGTTGCTGGTGCCCGCCCTGGTGCACAGGTTCAAACACGTCCAGGTCATCGGCGATGCCATGGAGCCCCGTCGCATCCGCAACGCTATCGTCGAAGGCTTCGAGGCAGGGCAACGCGTCTAGGCTGACTCCGACTTATTTGTTTTGCTTGCGGAGGGGGATTTCCTTTAAGAAGAGGTTGGCAACCCAGGCGATGGCGAGCATGATTACCCCAATAAAGAAGACCTGTGTTATGGAGGAGCTAAGCGCTAGCCTCAGCGTTTGAAATACCTGCTCGAAGAGCGCTGCCCCCTGCGCTCCGAACTGCTCGAAAACGCTTCTCAATTGGTCACTGGCGCCTGTGCTGCACAGCGCTTGCGGGTTATGGGTGAGAGAATCCAGCAGTTTTGGTGGGATGACCGCCTTAGCCGACGGCGAAAGCCCGTTCATAAAGTCTGCAGCAAAGCGATTGTTCATCACGGAGCCGAAAATTGCCAGCCCGAAGGCGCCGCCGATGGAGCGGAAGAAGGCTGCTGTGGATGTAGCGGCTCCCATAATATTGTAAGGCAACGCATTTTGAATAGCTATGACGTAGAGGGGCATGGTGACGCCCAGCCCGAAGCCTGTTATCACAATGTTCCTTATCGCTGCGGCGCTGCTGGTTTCCGCAGACATCGTGGAGAGCAGGAACATCCCCAGCGCCATGGTCGCCAGACCGACAACGCCAATCAGCTTATAGCGTCCTCCGGCGCGCGAGAGCACCTGACCGGAGATAATAGCGCCAGCTACCATGCCCAGCATCATGGGGGTCAGGAAGCTGCCGCTGCTGGTAGGGGACTTGCCCAGCACACATTGAAAGAAAAGGGGGACGAAGATGATGCCGCCGAACATGCCGAAGCCAGTGATGAAGATGACGAATGTGGACACGCTTACGATGCGGTTTTTGAATATCCATATCGGTATGATGGGCTCTTTGGCCCGCATTTCGATGAATACGAAGAGCACCGCCATTACTGCTGAGAAGGCGAACATACCAATAATCTGAGGGGAGAGCCATTCGTATTCAACCCCTGCCCAGGTCAAAGCCAGCATCGTGGTCACGACGGCGAGCACCAGAGTAATAATGCCCGGGAAGTCGATTTTATGCTTGACGCTTTCCGGTTTCAGATGGGGGAAGAAGAATATGAACAGGCCGATGATGAGGACACCCAGCGGTATATTGACGAAGAAGACCCAGTGCCAGGAGAGGTTATCGGTGATGAACCCACCGAGGGTCGGTCCTATTATGGAGGATAAGCCGAAAATCCCTGCTATAAGCCCCTGATACTTGCCGCGCTCGGCAGGCGGGAAAAGGTCGCTGACAACGATGAAGGCATTCGCCATCATTATGCCCGCGCCTATGCCCTGGAAGCCGCGTGCGGCGATGATTTGCGTCATGGACTGGCTGAATCCGCAGAGGATAGAACCTACGATGAATATCAGCAAGCCAGCGGTGTAGAACCACTTGCGACCGTACATATCGGTTAACTTGCCGGTGATGGGCATGGCTACGGTGGAGGCGATGATGTAGGCTGAGGTTATCCAGGTGTAATGCGCGAACCCGCCCAGGTCGGTGATTATTCTCGGCAAGGCGGTGCCGACCACTGTCTGGTCCAGCGAGCCCAAAAACATAGCGAGCATCACGCCCACCAGGGTGATGATTACCTCCCGCCTGGGGAGGGAGCGGATGCCCACTCTATTTTCAGTTATGTCAACATTTACCGGTTCGTCTGCCAAGGGCTATCTCCTTTTAACCTTTATCTTCCAGGGCTTTTTTCAGCATCTTCAGAATGGTTTCCTCTGTGGCGGCATGCTCCTCAACAAGCTGGAGGATGCCATCGAGCTGTTGCTGTATCTGCGATTTCTTAGCCAGCAGCTCCTTTTGGCTCAGTCCCTCGAGCTTTGTTTTGTCCACCAGTGATTTAGCTTCTTCAAGCTGCCTCTTAATTCTCTTATGCTCGAGGGCAAGCGCCTTCATGAGCAGTTCGCCGAACAAGGGAGGGAGAAACTTTTCTTCTGAGGCGAAGTGGTTTTTGAGTCCCTCTTCGAGGCAGCTTAGAGTCTGCAACATTTTATTCTTTTTCTCAGCCAACTCCTGCTGTGAACTGAGAATCCAGTCGGGTCGCGCCTTTTGCAGCGATAGTAGAGCCTCGAGGTCGCTCACCGAGTCGCCCACAAGTTTCAAGTGCCCTTTGATATTGTGGTGCTCCTCTATGGTCCTCTTGACTATCGTTAGATTGTCAGGCATCCTACACCCCTGCCACGGCAGCTAAAAGAGTATAAACGGTAGTTTACCATATTTATTGGTCAAATTACACCCCCTAAGCAGAGGAGCGTTTATTAACACTTTTCAACCCCCTAGCTGCTGAACAATCTCGATTGGGGTGCTTGACAACGGCGACATAGCCAGCGAGAATTCAGTTATGCCGCGCAGTAAATCTGTCTCTCCCAAAATAAGCTTCCCCAGGGATGAGGGGGCGCACCCCGGCTTCCTCATGGAGTGGTGGTATGGACATTTCAACCTCCGAGACTCTGAGGGTAGGGAGTATGGGGCTATGGTAGCCTACTTTAATTTCGGTCTCAGGATTATGTCGATTTCCGACCTTGTGGCGAAACGCCTTTACTCAGCGGGCTCCGGCTCCGCGCTGCATTATGCCGAGCGAAAACATGACCTGCGCTGGGGTCGCGACCACTGGTGGTGCACCGCCAGCAAGTCGTTCTCCTATAGTCTGAAAACGTATGGCGCCGGTCTCAGCCTCAACCTCGAGCTTGTCTCTGAGAAGCCTCCGCTCCTGGCCTGTGGGAGCGGGCTGATTGAGTGGACCGGGGGGAGTTCATATTATTACTCCCTCACCCGGCTGAAAGCAAAGGGGCAGATTGGGCTATCGGAACGGACAATAGATGTGGAGGGGGTTGGCTTTATAGACCATCAGTGGATGAATTCCCTGGGAGAGGGTGGCTGGGACTGGTTCGCAGTCCAGCTCGACGAGGGTATTGAGATGTTGTTCTGGCGCATCATCAAACTCGATGGAACGGTGAGGTCGGCTGACCTGACCATCATGTTTGCCGACAACCAGGTTTATCATACAAAGGATTTCAAGCTGGAGAAGCTGGGCTCCTGGGTTTCTCCGACAAGTGGCAGGGAGTACGGGGTGCTGTGGCGGTTGCAGGAGAAGTCGCGCGGCATCGCTCTGCAAATCAGGGCGCACCATGCCCAGCAGGAGATAGGGATGTTCGAGACTCTGTCCATACCCAGGTTCTACTTTTGGGAAGGGGTCACGGAGGTGTCAGGTCGCCTGGACGGGGAGAGTGTTTCTGGTAAGGGCTACGCTGAGTTCGTCAGGCTCACTGACCAGGAGTAGGAAGTAGTGATTAGCGTCAGTAGAGGATACAGCCAGTCCAGGTTATCCTGTCGGAGCGGAACTCGGAGTCCATGCCGAACTCTTTAAGCAAGCCTACTACATTGATTGCCAGTGATTCCAATGATGTCCTCGCCTCGTCGGGGTGAGAGCAGGGTTCGGCGGTCACGGCTTTGCAAACCTCGCAAAGGGCACAATTGCCGCCGATCATGCTCCACATTTCCTTTAAGCCGTCTTTTCTGAGGCGCTTCTCGAGTTGAAGCACCTTTTTGTGGAAGTCAATTTTGGTTTGCCTCAAGCCTTCAGGGTCGCTGGCAACGTCCAGCGGTTTCCAGTATTGCAGCAATATGCCTCGCTGGAAGTTTTTGAGGCGTAACTTGATTTGATACAAGGGACCAATATGAGGCGGGCACATGTAGTTGTTGCCATAGTTGCCGCACCTGTTTTCGAAGCAAAGCTCTCTTATCCTTTGCTTGGGGACAAGCAGCCTAGCGTCGAATTCCAAGCAATTCTGGATTCCTAATTGCCTTGCAGATCTCAATGGGCTCATGGGCAGCTCGCTCGCGAGATATTATACCACCTTTCGGCAAGAAGATGCTAACTATATCGCGCTGGGAGCCCAGAGGTCCCTCCCCAGCGGAGGGGTGAGCCCCTCGTCTGGATTTAGCCAGATTTCTGTGTTATTTATTGTGCAGCTCCCGGGTTTACCCTCAGAGGCTAAAAGCTTTATCTGCTCCCTGAAGGGCTATTTTATCTCATTTCTTGGCAGTGGAGCGACGCCACTGGACATAAAGCCTGGTGCCTTCCTCCAGCGAAATCTTAGGTTCCCATCCTAGCTCCTGTTTGGCTTTGGAGCCATCGAGATATATCCCCTTGTTGACGAAGTGAAGTCCTGAGCGTGTCAGGTAAGGCATTTCCTCAACGCGGCGCAGCTTCGACCACTCCTCCATAAGCGCACACCAGAAGTAGGCGATTGAATAGGGGATGGTCACTTGCGGCTTAGGCTTGCCCATTGCCTTCACCATGGCGGCGGCGAAGTCCCTGAGCCTGATTTCGTGAGGAGGCGCCACGTTGTACACTTCTCCCTGGGCACGGTCGCTGGTGGCTACCACGATAGCGAAATCGGCAGCATCGGTCGCGTAGACTATGCTGTACTTGGGGTTCGACTCCCCGGGCCATACTATCAGGGGCGGCGATACGTGCCGGTAGACGCGGTCGGCGAGGAGCCTGTCCCTGGGACCATAGATGGCGCCTATCCTTATCAGGGAGACCTGTATACTGCCCTGTTTGTGGTACTTGAAGGCTATATCTTCAGCCTGCTGCTTGGCGAAGTCATAGTATGTATCCTGACGGAAGGGTACATCGCAGGGGGTAGATTCGCAAAGAGGGGTGTCGCCCTCGCAGAGTTTGCCGTGTACGCTGCCGCTGCTGACATGGAGGAAGCGGGGCACCTTCGCCTCGACGCACGCCCTGAGCATATTATCGGTGCCTTTCACTATGGAAGACTCGAACCGTTTCCATGTTCCCCAGCCCGGCGTAACCCTGGCTGCGGCGTGGAATACAACATCGATGCCTTTGACGGCGGGTTGCAGGCTTTCGTAATCCTCGATATCGCCGAGGACTATCTCGGAGCTGGTGAGTTTAAGGAGGCTGATGTTGGAGGTCTTGCGGGCTAGTATGCGCACCTTATGCCCCTGCTCCAGCAGTCGCTCCGCAAAGTGGCTGCCCAGGAATCCTGTGGCTCCGGTAACCAGCGTCCTCATTACACTCCTCTCGGTTGAGCAATAGATTGATATAGAAAGGCTATGTCGCCTTTGTTGAGAAGCAGCAACCGCCTGTTCCTAGCCAGCAGCAGTGAATGGACTGTAGCCTATCATAGAAACGCGTGTAGCGCAATATAAGGGACATGACTGTTCTATAAATGGTGCAACGGAGGGATATCAGGCTTGCACTATCAAGATTACTCTATGGTCACGAGGTAAATTCATTTGGGTGGGATGTTCTTGTTAGAGGTGAGCTTTTGTCGAGTTGAGGGGAACCAGGAACGTTGGACAAGCCTCTGGACAGGAACGTGTTTACCGCTGAGGGCGCTGAGTTCGCAGAGTGAAAGGTTGCACTACGCCACCACCGCCCGGCAGTGCCTCATGCTGTGATGAAGAGCCTTATCACAGACTTTGCACCACAAGGGCGCATTATGCTGAAAGTGATTACTAATTGTAGTTATCCAGCAGTTCTTTTGAGTTGGTTCTTCAGCTATTATTTGGTTTTTATGCCTCGGACTCTCCACTCGTACAACACGGCCCAAATAGCAAAAATGAAGGCTGCAATTGCTATTTCTATGTACGTACGGGGCTCGGCCTCGAGCGTGTGATTTGTTAGGCCTGTTACCATGCCGATGATGATGCAGACGATCCCCACGAAGCCAGCTAACCTTGATATCCAGAAGTACGCCGTAGCTGGGGCTCTTTCCATGTTTTCACCTCCTTAGGGAAACAAGTTTTTGAGCTACCCGTAGCATTTTGGTGCATTATAAATAACTTGCTATGCCATAGCAAGTTATTTATAGTAGAAGCTCACCACCGCCCTCTAGTGCTTCGTGCGTCCTTATTTCTTTGTACTCGTCATATTACAGGGCAAGGTAGGACGGATTTGGCAGTTACCCAAAAGGAAACCTTTTGGTGGTATTTTTCGTCATATCTATTAGAGGGGCAATATATCAGGGAAAGGATTTGAAAGATGAAAGCTTTACGAAATATCTGCATTTTAGTTCTAGCAGCCGGATTAGTATTAGGCAGCGCAGGCGGTGTTTTCGCCGATAGCTCTGCTCCATCAAGAGATGCGGATGAGGACGTGCAAGACCAGTGGCGCGTGTTCTACGGCAGCGTTATCGCGGTCAATAATGGGAATGTAACCATTGACACTAAACACAGCGGTGATGTGGTGGTGACGCTCAATGATACGACTAGGTTTAAGGTCCTGGGTGAGGCGGGATGGGTCAAGCTAGACAAGTTCAGGGTTGCTCTGGGAGGGAGCCTCTCCGAACTTCAAGGTGATAGAGTAGCGGTTCTGGCTATTAATGTCAGCAAGACCTCTGCCGGAGCGTTTGCCGGCGAAGCTGTGTTGTTTGTGGTTATGCAGCGCCACGAGGTGCTTAGAAACCATCACCGGACAGGCATAGTCACTGAGTTCAGCTTAGATTCGAGAGGAAATGGGAACATTACTATTAAGGACATTCATGGCGCAAGCCATCGGTTCACCATCATCGGGAACGAGACTTCCTATAATCCCCAGGATAAAAGACCTAAGAATGGTGGTTTTGTGACTGTGGTAACCAAAGGAGAACCGAAGCCCCAGTCTATGGCCAAAATGATTGTGGTGCATCCTAGCATACCTAAAGACTGGCCAAAACCAACACCTACTCCCAACCATCGAGGAACTGGCATACTTGAGGGGACGGTGACGATTGGCCCTATATGCCCGGTGGAGCGGCCAGGGGTTCCTTGCCCTGTTCCATGTGAAGCGTATCAGGCCAGGAAGATTCTTATCTACGACGAGAACGGGAAAAAACTACTACAGCAAGTAAACATAAATTGCGATGGCCATTATCTGGTTGAATTGAAGGCAGGGGAATATGCAGTCGATGTTACCCATGTGGGCATAGGCCACGTTACCAATGTTCCGAAGAAGATAGAGATAAAATCAGGGAAGACTATTGAGCTAAATATCAATATCGATACCGGGATACGTTAGGTGCTCCCTCATGGGGAACGGAAGCTGTCAGCCCTCAGCTTTCAGCAGTCAGTTTGGGGGGCGCTAATCCCCCTCAGACCCCTCTCTGAACGAGTCATGGACAAGTTTGGAAAGGTGGGGGCCTGGATTCCCGCTTGCGCGGGAATCTGCCATGCCGGCTGCCACCGTCACCACGAAGGATGAAAATAGCGCGGCTTCTCCGTCACCCGCATTCCCTGGTAGGGAAC
>CAYHAX010000095.1:0-7882 GCA_964354695.1 uncultured Dehalococcoidia bacterium | reverse complement strand
GTGGCACAGGGTCATCTCGGTCAACCTCACCGGGGCGTTTCTGGGCACGAAGTACGCCATCCCGGAGATGCTGAAAGGCGGGGGCGGGGTCATTATCAACACCTCATCGGTTGCCGCCGTATCGCCGAGACGTTACGCAGGAGCATACTCTGCGGCCAAGGCAGGTGTGATACAACTGACCAGGACAACGGCGCTGGAGTACGCCAGGAAGAACATCAGGGCGAACTGCATCCTGCCGGGCCCCATAGACACTCCGTTTTTCACCAAGGTTGCGGGTGGCGACCCTGAAAAGATCGCCGCATTTAAGGAGAAGGTGCTCAAAGAAGTACCAATGGGCAGGTTCGCCCAGCCCGAAGAGATAGCCCAGGTCGCTCTGTTTTTGGCATCGGACGAAGCCTCTTACATCACGGGGGCAGCCTTCGCAGTAGATGGTGGGCAGCTACTGACATGAAAAAAATATGGGCACGGCATGCCGTGCCCATACACTGAATGCCCATCGCTGATCGCTAACAGTTTATCTCTTATTCGCCTCCACGCGCTGCTTGATACCCAGCAGCATCTTACGAATCATCAGATACTGGCCCGGGTACATAATCGGAAGTGAAAGCAGCAGGAGTGGTGTCGTAGCCAGGCGAGATCTGACACGCAAAACCAGGCGCGTCTGCTTATCATCGATTTCATCGAGCATAAAGCACCAGGTGACCTCGACGCCCGGCTCTCTAATAACGATGAGCAGAGACTTATTCGGCTCAATAGCCTTCACCGGCCAACTGGGCGGCTTGCCCATAGGGATAACGTCACCAACCGCGAGGTGCTGGAACTCGGGGATGATTCGATTGGCGCTGGGGGCATCTAAGATACCAAGAAGACTGTCTATACGGTCATAGCTATACATCCCTCCACGACGATACCCCATCTGCACCAGCCAGGGCCAGATATCGGCAGCTCTGGCTCTGATGGAGACGGCGTTAGTGGAAACACTCATAGGTCGCTTCCCCTCATCGTCGCCGGGCATGGGGCGTTTGGTTTCGGCCTCCGTTGCCCCCCATCCGAAATTCCGAAGACAGTCCAGAGGGTTACCCATCTTCCCTCCTCAATATCTCAGCTTATCCTCGCCCTTTGCCCTCCCCATCACCACCGCAAACCAGTGCAGCGATTATAGCACAGAGCCGTTGCGGCAGGCGAAACAATGTTGTTGTCGGTTTCAGAGAGAGGTTGTATAGTAGCTGGGGATTAAGATGGTTACCAAGGTCAGCTTCATAGGCATACTGGTGAGGGATATCGAGGAAGCGCAGGCTCATTTTATCAGGGTGTTTGGCCTCAAGCCCTGGGACCTGGGCATTGTGGAGATGCCCGGAGTCAAAGCCGTGATGTTCCCTCTCGGCGGCTGCGCCATAGAGCTATTGCAGCCCACCGTGGGCCCGGATGCGCCTGTAGGCGGCGACCTAGCGCGTCGGCTGGAAAAGTACGGTGAGGGCGTGTGCCGACTCGGACTCTGGGTGGACAACCTAGACGAGGAAATCGTGCGCCTCAAAAAGAAAGGTTTCACTATCGTGGACACAGGCGAATACGGCAAAATCGGCGAGGACATGGGCGCGCGCATGGCGTTCATCCACCCCAAGGCCACGCACGGGGTGCTGGTGGAGTTGGATGAGGAAGGACAAAGTATTTCAACGTAAGATGTGAAGTAGGAGTTGGAAAGTGAGGGTGAAAGTCAACACAGCATTTTTTCGCGACATCACAATAGCTGCTATTGACGCTCTAGGCGAATACTACCAAATAATGGAATCCCAACTGGAGACTCTGAAAGCCGAAGACCGCAACAAAATCCTTTCCCACATTAAGAATCTAGTGCTGGATGAAGAACAAAAAATGGCAGAGTGGGACCTAGCTATAGATGAGCATACCGCTAAATATGACATGCTATTCAGAAATTTCTTTCGGTACTCGTTCGTTGTTCTCCTTGTCCTTTTTATAGAAAATAGTTTACGTAACCTCTGCTATGCTGTGCAGGATGTCAAGGGAAGTTCGAGAAAGGTGCCCAATGCACAACAGGCTATTTTGGCAGAGTACAAAAAATACCTTCGCCAAGAAGGATTGTCAGTGCCAGAATCATTCTGGGAGACGATAAATACTTTGACTAAAGTGAGAAACTGCATTGTTCACTCATCGGGCAAAGTTACAGGCTCAAACACGAGAAAGACCTTAGAAACGCAGCAAAACAAGGCATTGGAATACAAATAAGTGACATTTACTCTAAGAGCGAACTTCAGCCTTTGTACCGAGAAGATGACATGCTTGTCCTCGAGACAAGATATTGCAGACAAATCGTTGAAGATGTCACACAATTGCTCGAGCAATTGTGTGATGCTGTTCCACTACACAGAATAGATTGGAGCAGTGCATTCAGTTCGAAACATGAATGAGTCCGTAACTATCCCCAAAGCTGCGAAAAAGTCCTCAAACTGTGCGACGGACCCAAATTGATTCACCTACGCTAAGCTGATACACTAACCTCAATTATGAATTACACCTTTGCCCCGCAGAGTTTAGAGGGCCTCGAATCATCGTGGAATGAACTGCGACATAAGCTGAATTGGAGTTCTGTGTTCGTGCTGCCGAGATGGCTCAGGGTGTGGTGGCAGGCGTTCGGACAGGGCTCCAGACTGTATTTGTTTGATGTCAGGGAGAATAAGAACGTTATCGGCATCGCACCTCTGATGGTAAAAGAGGGCAGGGCTTCTTTTATCGGGGATGCAGATGTCTGCGATTATATGGACTTCGCCGTCGCCCCCGGGAAAGAGCGCGCTTTCTTCACCGCACTGCTGGACAAGCTAAACAAGGACGGAATAAAAGAGCTGCATCTGGAGTCGTTGAGGAACGATTCCGCCGCGATGACGCATCTGGTTGACTTAGCGAAAGGCAAGGGATATGAGGTAAGCGTTACCAAGGAGAATGTCTCCCTGGACCTGGATTTGCCCTCAACCTGGGAAGCGTATCTCAAGATACTGACGCCGAAGCAGCGGCGGGAGACAGGACGCCGCTTCAGGCGACTCGAGGAAGAGGGTGACATAACGTACCGCACCGTCGAAACCGCAGACCCAGAGGTCCTGGATATCTTCTTCAAGCTGATGCGCGCGAGCCGGGAGGACAAGGCGGAGTTCATGACGCCCAAGATGGAGTCGTTCTTCAGAGCGCTGGCGCAAACTATGGCGGAGGCTGGGATGCTCAGGTTCGGCATTCTGGGAATCTCGCAAAAACCTGTTGCCGCCGTGATGTGCTTCGACTACAATGGTAAGGTGTACCTTTTCAACAGCGGCTACGACCCGGAATACAGCATCCTCAGCGTGGGGCTGCTCTCCAAGCTCCTCTCCATCAAGGACAGCATCGAGAGGGGCAGGAAATGCTACGATTTCCTGAAGGGTGCCGAGGAATATAAGTACCGCCTCAAGGGCAGGGAGATAGGGATATTTAATTGCAAAGTTCAAATTGGAAAATGCAAAGTGTGGGGGCATTTCGCAAATATAGAGAGGACAGTGGATGACGCTTGAGAGATTGAGCGTAGCTATGCTCAGTGTCCATAGCTGTCCAGTGGGCAAACTGGGGAGCAGGGATACCGGCGGGATGAGCGTTTATATCAGGGAGCTGGCGCGCGAACTGGGCAGGCGCGGGCACCTAGTGGATGTTTATACCCGCGCCCACGACCCCGCTGAGCCTCAGATTGTGGAACTGGGCGAAAACGCCAGGGTTATCCACCTGCAGGCAGGAGAGGTGGAGCCCATAGATAAGCTGAAGGTCTATTCGCATCTCGAGGATTTCGCCTGCTCCCTGGAGGAGTTCAGGGAGAGCAACGGGCTTAAATACGATTTGATACACAGCCACTACTGGCTTTCGGGCTGGGTGGGCCGAAGGGTGCAGCGCTGGTGGAACGTGCCCCACATCATAATGTTCCATACCCTAGGCGCTATCAAGAACGCCATCGGCGTGGGGGAGAACGAGCCTGCGCTGCGCATCTTGGCTGAACGGGAACTGGTGGGCGACTGCCAGCGCATCATCGCTGCCACTGCTCAGGGCAAGGAGGAGCTGATAAGCTACTACGGCGCTTTGCCCGAGAAAATCAGTGTAATACCCTGCGGGGTGAATCTGGAGCTGTTCCGCCATATTGATAAAGAGACGGCGCGCCGGGAACTGGGGTTCAACGGGCACAAAATCATCCTTTTCGTGGGGCGGATAGACCCGCTCAAAGGGATAGACAAGCTGTTGAAGGCTATGCCCCGACTCGACACCCAGGACAACGTTAAGCTGCTGGTTATAGGGGGAGACGAGGATAGCCAGCTTGAGGTGGAGAGGCTGCAGCGGCTATCCCGTAATTTGCGTATCCAGGGCTCGGTTACCTTCGCGGGCATCGTGGACCAGAGGGAGTTACCGCTCTACTACAGCGCTGCCGATGTCTGCGTGATGCCGTCGTACTACGAGAGCTTCGGTCTGGTGGCGCTGGAATCGCTGGCGTGCGGGACGCCCATAGTGGCGACGCGGGTGGGGTGCATCGAGAGCGCAGTGCGCCAGGGGCAGAACGGGTACATAGTGGAGGACAACGCGCCTGTCCGACTCGCTGATGTCATAGCTGCACTTCTTTCCGGCAACAACAAGTCCACTGAATCGATTCGGGTTTCGGTAAATGAGTTTAGCTGGTCAAATATCACCGACGCGATGATACCGGAATACAGGTCATTGATAGCATAAAAGTCGGAGGGTATCCTTAGTGCCAGTGAATCCAGTTTATGCCCTGGTGGTGACACCACACCCCGACGATGCAGAGTTCGGCATCGCTGGCACGGTGGCGCGCTGGGCGAAAGAGGGTAAGGACGTCGTTTACGTGGTGTGCACCAACGGCGATAAAGGCACCAGCGATATGAACATGAATCCGGGGAAGCTGGTGGGCATCCGGGAGCAAGAGCAACTCGACGCAGCCAGAGTGCTGGGGGTGAGGGAGGTCGTCTTCCTGCGCCACCCCGACCAGGGGCTTGAGGATACCTACGAGTTCAGAAAGCAACTCGTGCGCCTGATAAGAATGTACCGTCCCGAAATTGTGGCGACCACCGACCCCTATCTACGCTACTTATGGCATCGCGACCACCGCATAGCGGGACAGGTTGTCATGGATGCAGTGTTCCCCTATGCCAGGGATTTCCTCTCCTATCCCGACCTGATGCTGGACGGCTTGCAGCCCCACAAGGTAAAGGAGATGCTGTTCTGGGGCGCAGAGGATATAAATTACCGCTCAGATATCACAGAAACCTTCGACCTCAAGATAGCAGCCCTTCGCTGCCACAAAAGCCAGGTAGGACACCTGCCCTCACCAGATTTGGAGAACGGGCTCAGGCAGCATGCTGAGGCTCTGTCACAAGGAGAAAGCTTCGGGTTGGCTGAAGCCTTCCACCATGTGGAGGTAATCTGCTAGCTGTTAGTTCTTACTAAAAGGCTGGGTGGTTACCTTTACCGCTCTCTGCTAGGTCGATTCTTGTCGTAGCAGCGGCTGCAGTAAACCGGTCTCCCTTCACGGGGCTCGAAGGGCACCTGGGTCTCAGTGCCACACTCGGCGCATACCGCAGAGTACATCTGACGGCTGCCGCCGCCGCCCCCTCTGGGTCCGCCGGAGCGCTGTCCCCTTCTGGCTTCACGACAGGTGGGGCACCGCTTGGGCTCGTTGGTATAGCCTTTCTTAGAGAAGAACTCCTGCTCGTCGACGCTGAAGGTGAAGGACTTGCTGCAATCAGCGCATTGCAGCGACTTGTCTGTAAAGGCCACGGAGGACCTCCTCTTTTTTATACTAGTTGGTTAGAGTTCGGGCATCCAAGGCCTTTGGGGTCGCTAAAAGGATCCTTCACAGGACACTTGTAACCTGTACTTTAACCACCAAACGCAATATAGCAGAAAAAAAGGGGATTTGCAAATATGAAGCAGTCAGCTATTAGCAGCCAGAGGTCAGCAAATTAGGCTGAGGAGAAGGGTTGCGGTTGCGCAACTCGAATCGTGATGGGTAATAAGGTTATGGGGGCACCTCAGTTCAGGATTTACTCCTGTAGGGACACTGTGGGTCGGCACCTAGGTAGTCCTCCTTACCCTCGGCGCGGGCGAAGGCGAGCGCAATAGCCCTGCAGCCCCGACACACCGACCAGTAGCGGCATGAGTTGCAGCCGTCGTGATAGCTCTCTCGCCTCCTCAACGACCACAGCACCGGCGAGCCCGCCCAGAGCTCGCGGAAAGACACCTCTCCTATATTGCCGATGGGCAAGTCCATGCGCCGGCAGGGCATTATAGTACCATCGGCGGCGATGGTGACGCCGGAGATGCCCGCGGCACAGCCGCCTATAGGCATCTCCGACTGTGGAATCTCACCTTCCATTTCGGCGATGGCAGCCAGAGGGTCGCGTGAGGTTACTACAATCCTGCTCTTGCCTCTGTACTCGCGCAATTTCCTATAGAAATCAGACACCTCTACGCGGCTCAACGTCTGGTTGCTGAGTTTGCTGCCCCTGCCTGTGGGAACCAGGCGCGAGAAGGCTATGGCGCTCACGCCCAGTTCTTCGGCAAGACGGACAAGCCCGCCGGTATCGCCCATGTTGAGTCTGGAGACGGTGAGGTTGATGTTGGTCTCCACGCCCCGAGCCACCAGGTTTCTGATGCCCTTCAGCGTGCGCTGGTAAGAGCCTTCTCCCCTGAGGCTGTTGTGGGTGGCTTCGAGTCCATCGAGGCTGACCTGAACATCGCTTACCTGCGCCTCCTTTATCCTCTCAGCCATATCGCCATCTATGAGCGTGCCGTTGCTCATCAGGGAACTGGAGAAGCCGCAGTTGCGGGCGCAGTCTAGTATCTCAAAGATGTCTTGGCGCAGGAGCGGCTCGCCGCCGGTAAAATGAAGGCTGGGCGACATCTGCATATCGTACTCTGTCACCCAGCCTCTAATGGCGTTGCTTACGTTATCGATTGCCCTGCGGATTTCCTCATAGCCCAACTCCGACACCCTACCGGACTGGTAGCAGTGCCGGCACCTCAGATTGCATCTCTCGGTTAAATGCCACTGGACGAAGAAATCGTAGGGCGTGCCCTTCATTACATCCGCTTGATTGCCGAACCGGCAATCTACTTACCCTTTCAGGACTTTCAGGCGAGGCAGTTTACAGCCAGTTTCTTGCTCTCCGCCAGAGCCTTCTTCAGATCCTGGAAGAGCCTGGCTTCCTTCTCCCTCAATTCCACTCGCATAGCCCTCACCCCCTTCCCTAATTTAGGTAGTTGCCTCCGCCTCAGGCGGGGCGCGCTAAACAGCCCGATGAATCGGGCAACTACAGATTAAACACCTTTTACGAAGCTCTGATTGGCCTTGTAGTGGCAGTCTATCATCCCACAAGAATTTGTCAAGGGAGAGCGGAGCTTAAAGGGTAAAAATGCAAGAAATTTGCAACAGCTCTTATTGGGGGCTAAATTACGCCTCACGCACCGCAATGCCCATAGTGCCGGGACCTGCGTGGGTGCCCAGCGCGGAGCCTACTCTGGTTATAAATAGAGGCGCATCAGGCAAAAGAGCCTTCACGCGGTCGGCGAGCGCCTTCGCCTCTTCGGGGGTGGTTGTGTACGCTACCGCTACCTCCTTGACCTTGGAGAAGCTTTTGGCGAATTCATAGAGGCGCTCCACAGCCTTCGCCTTGGTACGAGCCACACCCACCAGCGAGAGGTCGCCTTCTTTTAATGTGAGCATCGGCTTGACTTTGATAACTGCCCCTATTATCCCGTGAGCCTTGCTCAGCCGCCCGCCCCTGACCACGTATTTAAGCGTGTCAACCATAATCAGGAGATGAACTTTGGGAACAGCCCGACGTACCAG
>CAYHAX010000094.1:0-5325 GCA_964354695.1 uncultured Dehalococcoidia bacterium | reverse complement strand
CTGGTGACAGTTTCGGAGAGGACTCGCGAGATCGGCGTTATGAAGGCTGTGGGTGCCAAGAACCGCCACGTTGCCATGGCGTTCCTGTTCGAAGCCTGTGTCATCGGCTTGCTCGGTGGAATTCTGGGTATGGCAATTGCCACCGCTTTCGCCTTCACGGCGGTGCCCCTGCTTTTCGACGTCCCCGGCTCCTTCCCGTTACAATGGGCTGGAATAGCCATCAGCATCTGTCTGGCTATCAGCCTGCTCTCGGGGCTTTACCCCGCCCTGCGCGCCTCCAGCATGGACCCTGTAGAGGCTCTGAGGAGCGAGTAAGAGCTTACTTCTACTCCGGCTCCCATTTATCCCATTACTGCAGAATTGCATCTGTTGACATTGTGTCTTACAATTCCTAATTGAGGAATCCCAAGAACAAGAGAAAGCCTATGTCCTCCTTCAAAATCGTCTCCGATTTCGGACTTACCGGCGACCAGCCCCAGGCAGCGGAGAAACTCGTCGAGGGGCTTAGCCAGGGCTACAAGAAACAGACCCTCCTCGGCGTGACCGGCAGCGGTAAGACCTTCACAATGGCTAACGTAATCAAGCGCGTGCAGCGTCCCACCCTGGTCATTGCCCACAACAAAACCCTCGCTGCCCAGCTCGTCTCTGAGTTCAGGGACTTCTTCCCCGAAAACGCTGTGGAGTACTTCGTCAGCTACTACGATTACTACCAGCCCGAGGCATACGTTCCCCGAACAGACCTTTATATCGAGAAGGACGTAGATATAAACGAGGAGATAGATAAGATGCGCCACGCCGCCACCCGCGCCCTCTTCATGCGCCGCGATGTCATCATCGTAGCCTCTGTCTCCTGCATCTACGGTCTGGGTGAGCCAGAGGAATACTACAGCTTCGTGGTTAGCCTCAAAAAAGGCGAGAAACGGAACCGCGACCGCCTGGCGCGCCAGTTAGTAGATATGCAGTACCAGCGTAACGACATAGACTTCGCCCGCGGACGCTTCCGCATCCGCGGCGACACCCTGGAGATACAGCCCGCTTACGAGGACATAGCAGTGCGCATATCGTTCTGGGGCGATGAGATAGAACGCATCCAGGAGATAGACCCGCTCACCGGAGAGCTGCTCTCAGAGCGAGAGCAGCTAGACATCTACCCCGGCAAGCATTTCGTTACCTCATACGAGAAGCTGATGGCTGCCATCGTCGATATCGAGGCTGACCTTAAGCAGAGGGTCGCCGAACTTAATAGCCAGGGCAAGCTGCTCGAAGCGCAGAGGCTCGAGGCTCGCACCAACTACGATTTGGAAATGCTCAAAGAAACAGGCTATTGCAGCGGTGTAGAGAACTACTCGCGTCACCTCTCTCGTCGCCCTGCGGGGAGCCCACCGTGGACGCTGCTGGACTACTTCCCCGAGGACTTCCTGCTCTTCATAGACGAATCACACATGAGCCTGCCCCAGATTCGAGGAATGTATCACGGCGACATATCACGCAAGCAGACGCTGGTCGACTTTGGATTCCGCCTCCCCTCGGCGCTGGATAACCGTCCCCTCAACTTCAATGAGTTCGAAAACCGCATCAATAACGTTATCTACGTCTCGGCGACGCCGGGTCCTTACGAATACGAACACAGCTCCCAGGTAGCAGAGCAGGTTATCCGCCCCACGGGGCTGCTCGACCCCACAGTCGAGATAACGCCCACCAAAGGGCAGGTAGACGACCTGCTCGACCAGATAAAGACCCGCACCTCGCGCGGTGAGCGCTGCCTGGTCACCACGCTGACCAAGAGGATGGCTGAGCAGCTTGCCGATTATCTCATCGAAATGGGGATAAAGACACATTACCTGCACTCAGAGGTCGAGACATTGGAGCGCGTGGAGATACTGCGCGACCTCCGTCTGGGTGTTTACGATGTGGTAGTGGGCATCAACCTGTTGCGCGAGGGATTGGATTTGCCCGAGGTGAGCCTGGTTGCCATCCTCGACGCCGACAAGGAAGGATTTCTGAGGTCAGAGGGGGCTCTCATCCAGACTATGGGACGAGCTGCCAGACATTTAGATGGACACGTTATAATGTACGCCGACACCATAACCGACTCCATGCGCCGCGCCATAGAGGAGACTAACCGCAGGCGCAAGATTCAGATGTCGTATAATCAGGAGCACGGCATCACGCCACAGGGCATCAAGAAGGCAATAAAGGGCATCACCGACCAGCTCAAGGCAGTGGCAGAGACCCGCGCTCAGTACACCGCAGCAACAGGCATACCCAAGGACGAGATTGCGCGCCTGATAAAGAACCTGGAGTACCAGATGAAGGCTGCAGCCAAGAATTTGGAGTTCGAGAAAGCGGCTCTCATCAGAGACCAGATTTTAGAGTTAAGAAAAGAGCTGGTGGGAGAACCGACTTACAAAGGACGGTAGCTTGGACAGGGGAGAGACCAAACAGGAACGGCGCGAAAAGAAGCTGCAGAAGAAGCGCGACAAGATAGTTCAACATGGTCACAGCATCGTCCGTGTCTATAAGGACGCCGTACTCAAACGCAAGAAGGTGGATAAGAGAAAGTAGGGGCGTTCCATTAAACGCCTTGGGGTAGCATGTGCTCCATGCTACCCACCTGAATGCTGATAGCTGAGTGCTGAACGCTTACAATAGATATGCTTGCGGCATGACCTCCACTCAAAGCACCCTTTAAGCCACATCTCTTAAACACAAAAAAATAGAGCATTTGGAGGTTTTGTTACTTTAGTATCTCTCTGGGCAGGTACTTTTTTCTTGACAGAATTGCCCTCTTTTAATACAATGCAAATTTACCAGCTAAACACGGGGAGGGGCAAGAAGATGCCTGAAAACATTGGGCAACCGAAAAAAGACAGCCCTATTACTAAGGTGTCAAAGAAGCTAGAAGAAGTTATCTCCGACATAAAGAAGCAAGTCCCCGCGTTAGAACCAGCTATAGACTTCTCTCAGAGAATAGCCTCCGTTGTCGCCTCCGATGTCATGGCTGAGGTCAAGAAAGAAGTCCCCGAGGTTATTGCCTCCTCGAAAAGAATCAACACCGTCATCACAGAAGTGGGCAAACGCATCCCCGAAGTCCTGATTCACCAGAGGCGGGTTGCCTCCGTAATTGCCGGGATTGGAAAGTATGTCCCCGAGAACGTAATGACCTCGGAGTATATTGAGAAGAAGATAGGATTCGAAGAAAAATTCAACATGCCCCTGGGCAGCATCGAGAAGATTAGCGGTGTCAGGGAGCGAAGGTATGCTGCTCCCAATCAGGTTTCCTCGGATATGGCATATGAGGCAAGCAAGATGGCTCTGGAGAGAGCAGGGGTAAGCCCTGAAGAGCTCGATTGCGTTATCTTTGCCTCCGCCTCGCACGATATCGCTGAGCCAGCCACAGCCAACATCCTCCAGGACAAACTCAACGCCATCAATGCCCATGTAATGGATACCAAGAATGCCTGCAACAGCTTCCTCAATGGCGTGGATGTCATGGACGCCTTCATACAGACAGGACGTTGCCGGGTAGGACTGGTGGCGGCGGGCGAGGTGCTCTCCAAATTCGTCAACTGGGATATCGACACTCTTGAAGAATTGGGGCTCGGTTTCTCAGCTTTCACCCTGGGGGATGGCGGTGGAGCTATTGTGCTTAAGGCTGAAGCTGACCAGGGACGGGGAATTCGCAAGTCCCGCTTCAACTCCGTTGGCTCCGCTTGGGAACTAGCCACCATCAAGGGCGGCGGCACGCTTCATCCCTTCGACCTTTCCCAGTTATACTTTGTATCACACAGCGCTGGCATCAACAAGCTTGCCTTGAAATACATACCTTCCACGATGCTAGCGATGATTAAAGAGACCGGCTGGAAGCCTGAGGATGTGGAGCTAGTAGTACCGCATCAGGTCACGCGCGGTATAACTGAGAGAATCATGAGAATCGCGAACATGCCTATCGAGAAAGCCTTAATCACCGTGCACAAATACGGCAATACAGCGGCAGCCAGTATTCCCTTGGCACTTGCAGACGCACTGGAGGAAGGCAAAGTCAAGCCTGGAAGCAAGATTATGCTGGTAGGCGGGGCTTCTGGGTTCAGCGTGGGGATTATAACAGTGGTGCTTTGTTAGAACGTTGGAATACCCTATTTGCAGAAGGGGCATCCGCCATAGTCGGGTGCCCCTTCTTTTTTAATTGCTATCCCTGTACCTCTCATGATACAGCTTCACCTGATACACAAAGGCTTCAATTATGAACCTACGTCTATACCCGTATAGAGTTTGCCTTTATTATCCATTACGACTTCCCTGAAAATATATAACCTCTCGTTTCATACCTCAGAAAAGTTCCAGTAATATCACAATTAGCCGTCGCCGTGGACGTAATTGAAGAAAGCCATCTGCACTTCGAGGGCTTCAGCAGGAATAGGAGTGAACTTGCCAATGCTTATAACGGAGATATATATCTTTGCTGTCTTCTCCAGCATCTCGATGTTGGTGAAAGCTTCCCGCAAATCTTTCCCCACAGTGACCGCACCATGATTTGCCATTAATACGGCATTCCTGGGACCCAGAGCGGCAAGCACATTCGTCACCAAAGCCTGACTGCCAGACAGAGCATATTCTGCGACTCTTATGACACCACCCAGGTATGTAATCTGGTCATCCAAAATAGGCGGTATATCCATCCCCGCAACCGCAATGGCGCTGCTGAAGACAGGGTGGCTGTGGATAACAGCGTTCACCTTCTTGCGCTCCCTGTAAATTCCCGCATGCATCGTCGTCTCTACAGAAGGAGCAAGCCCCCCTTCTACATGCCCTCCCTCTAAGTCGATGACCGCTATGTCATCAACGTTTATAGTATCATAATAGCGACTGGTGGGAGTGATGAGCATAAACTCTTTCCCGCTGGAATCACTGACACGCATACTGATATTGCCAGCGGTGCCCACCACAAAACCCCTGTCAGCGACCCTCTGCGCCGTCTCAAGCACCATCTTCTTCTCAGCAGCCCACGGAGTCATCCTCTCTCCTCTCTCAAGCACAACCCCCTAAAAAGAGGTCCAACCACCCAAAGTTAAGATATGGCTAGACTCACATTATATCATAGATTCGCCACCTTGCCAGAAAATGTCGATGGGGAGAAAGCAGAACCGTAGAGTCGCCCCCTATGAGGATATGAAACTACAACCCGTTCGCGGCAACAACCTGCTTGTACCAGAGCGCGCTATCTTTGAATATACGTCTCTGGGTTTCGTAATCTACCCAGACAACACCAAAGCGCTGCGCATAGCCGAAGCTCCATTCGAAGT
This sequence comes from uncultured Dehalococcoidia bacterium, assembly GCA_964354695.1. Taxonomy (GTDB): domain Bacteria; phylum Chloroflexota; class Dehalococcoidia; order SZUA-161; family SZUA-161; genus CAYHAX01. The sequence goes on along the minus strand of CAYHAX010000094.1, from coordinate 22 downwards.
TGTCCATGAGTGACCAAACGAA
>CAYHAX010000093.1:0-13654 GCA_964354695.1 uncultured Dehalococcoidia bacterium | reverse complement strand
ACGTGCTCGAAGGCTTTTTGGTTCCGCCGGTCGAACAGGTGCAGCCAGGAGGTCACCAGGAATCCTACGTCAACGACCGCCAAGCTGATATACCAGTCGGGATGTATCAGTGCAAAGTGTTCCCACTCTTTGAGCCGGAAGCGGCGCAGTCCGCCTAGTCGGGGTAGCCCGCACCGTGCGTCCAGCAGGTTCAGTTCCCGGAAGGGACGAGCATAGCGACCGAACTGCACCTGCCCATCCACTACCGCCCTGTCGGGGGTCTCTAGCAGTCTGCCCATGATGCACCTCCTCCTCTTGCCTAACAGTCCGCCCAGGCGGAAAAACCGCCCTTCCCTTTAGCCCACCACCTCAGCATCGCGCAGCTTCGCTATGCGCGCCTTCTTGTAGCCGAGCTCGCGCAGTATCTCATCGGTGTGCTGTCCGAACTTCTGCGCCCAGTTCCTGGCTCTGAAAGGCGACTTGGAGAGCTTGATTATGGGTCCGATTTGCTTGGCCTGGCCAAGTGTGGGATGCGGTACCTTGGCAATCATCCCGCGAGCTATCAGATGAGGGTCATGGATTACTTCCTCAGGGGAGTAAACAGGCGCCACACAGGTGTCCTTCTGGCGCAGTATCTTCAGCCATTCGTCCCTGGTCTTGGTCAGGAACGTCTTCTTGAAATAGTCCAGTATCTCGTCGCGCTTCTCTCCCTCGGCATATTGATGCTCGATGAAATCCTCGCGACCCAGCAGCCTGCACACGTTTGCGTAGAACCAGGGCTCCACGCTACCTACACTTATGTACTTCCCGTCCTTCGTCTTATACACATTGTACCAGGGACGATGCTCCTCTCCAGTGGCAATATTCTCGCCCTGCTCCGAAATCGTCTCCCCGATGAGGCTGGGCAGCAGCACCGGCATCATCAGACCCACTATAGCGTCGGTCATGGACACATCCACGTACTGTCCCCTGCCCGACCTCTCACGCGCTGCAACCGCAGCCAGTATGCCGATGACGGCAGCCATGCCGCCCGCAGCGAAGTCAGCCAGCACAGTGCGGGGAATCACCGGAGTCCCATCGTCAGCCTTCGTGGTGCCCAGGAGACCGCCGATGGCGATGTAGTTTATGTCATGCCCCACGATATCTCGATAGGGTCCGTCCTGCCCGTAGCCCGACAGTGAGCAATATATTATGCGCGGGTTTACCCTCTTCATAGCATCGTAGTCAACCTTCAGGCGTTTGGTAGTCCCGGGTCTGAAGCCTTCCATGATAATGTCGGCGGTATTAGCCAGCTTACGGAATATGCTGAGCCCCTCTCGGGATTTCAGATTCAGCCCCATGGTCTTGCAGTTGCGCCAGCCGGGGAATATGGGCGTATCGGGATACATGAACGCAAGAGGCCCACCCCGGCGTTCAGGGTGAGCCTCGTAAACTTTTATCACCTCAGCGCCCAGGTCGCCCAGAATAGTGGAGCAGAATGTGCCGGGACCCTGCCATGCCATATCTAAAACCCTAATACCATCAAGCGCTGCAGCCATCTATAGCCCCCTGTATCTAGCTTTATTCCAGCACGCCTTCCATGATAAGCTGGTTTACTTCGTCTTCGGAGAGACCCAGAACTTCCCTATAAACATATTCGTTATGCTCTCCCAAAAGCGGCGCCCTGCGCACCTCGCCGGGAGTTCTAGAAAGCGCAAAGGTCAAGCCATCGTGGGCAATCCTGCCCGTCTCGGGATGGTCGAGATAGACATAGTAACCGCGCTCCTTCAACTGCGGGTCGCGCGTCTGCAGGTCTTCGCCGTCCTGAACCACGCCTGCGGCTACACCTGCTTTTTGCAGACGTACCATGACATCTTCGGGCGATTTATCTTTAGTCCATTCCCCCACCAGCCTGTCGAGCTCGTCCTCATTCTCCTTCCTGCCCAAAAAGGTGGCGAACTTCTTGTCCTTCGTCCAGGACGGGTTGCCGATTACGTTGCAGAAGGACTGCCACTCCTTTTCATTGAAAACAGCGATAGCGACCCATCTATCATCCTTCTTCCTGTGGTCGGGCTCGGACTCCGGCATGGCGCAGTAATCTACCTCGCTCTCCTCACCATGGCAGCGATATACACCGTGCGGAGCAGCGTAGGGCAGACGGTTGTTGATAGCAATCTGGATGTGATTATTAACTGTGTAATCCAGAATGGTTGTTTCAGTCCAGCAGGCAGTAGACTCGAATTGAGCCAGCTCGATGAACTGCCCCTTGCCGGTCCTGTTTCGATAATGGAGCGCAGAAAGAATAGCCGTGATTGAATGATATGGATTGCATGTGAAATCAGGAAAGGCAAGCATCCCCGTGCCGATAGGAGGACGGTCAGGGTTCCCTGTGATGTAGTCAATGCCCGCCAGAGTTCTAATGGTGGTGCCAAAACCCCGCCATAACTTGTACGAGCCGGTTATCCCCATCACAGGCATAGTGGTGACTATGATATCGGGCTTTATCTTGACCAGCTCCTCATAGGTCAGCCCCCAGCTCTCCATCATGCCGGGATTGAAGTTGTCCAGAACTACATCGCTGATGGAGATTAGTTTCTTGGCGATTTCAATGCCTTTGGGAACATTAAGTTTCAGAGTTATCCCTAGCTTACCCGGGTTGAAGTTATTGAACATGCCGCTAATGTTATAGGTTTGAGTAACGTCAGGCTTTCGTGGCGCCTGCCACCTCATGCCATCTATCTTGGCATTGCTTTCTATCCTTATCACCTCAGCCCCGTATATGGCGAACAACCTGGTAACATAGGGCCCCGCCCCAAACCAGGAGAAATCGGCAACCCTTATACCCTGCATCGGTAATCTCTTATTCATCTTCGTCTCCACTCTAGATCACCCCCTGCCCTTTAAGCAGAGCCATCTGCTCCGGGGTCAGCCCCAGCTCTTTGCCATATACCTCGCTGTTATGTTCCCCGATTAGAGGAGCGCGGCGCCTTATCCTCCAGGGTGTCTCGGCGAACCGGTACGGCGCACCGGGGTATTTCAGGGTATCGCGCAGCTCGGGATGCTTCACTTCGACAAAGAAGTCACGCTCTAAAAGCTGAGGGTTCTCTAACACATCCTTGGCGTTGCTGCACGGTATGGCTATGATGCCTCTCTTTTGACCCTCTTCGCAAACCCATTTTTTATCATGCGACTTAGTGAAGGCATCCGTGACCTCGGTAATGTGTTCCCTCACCTCGGGTCTGATCTGGTAGTCCATGTCCTTAAACTTTTCATCATCAAGGTCGGCAGCTCCTCCACCACTCTTCAGCCAGTCGACAAGTAGGTTCCAATCAAAAAGTGCTATGAAGTTCGCCCAGCCATCCTTGCACTCCTGAAGGGGCACTCCGAGACGTCCCGACCTTACCATGATTCGCTTCTGCAGGTCATACATCTGCGTCACCCACTGCAAACTATGTGCGATGCACTGCTGCATGGATACGTCTACATGCTGCCCCTCTCCAGTGACATCCCGGTTATACAGAGCGATTAGCGTGCCAGCGGTGGAATGTATCGAGGCTATGTTATAAGCCTGGGAAGCGCCAGCTCGCGAGGGAGGCTCATCCTCCCAGCCACAGATGAACAGGAAACCGCCCATGGCAAGGCCAACAAGGTCGGAGCCTTTGAAGTCCTTATAAGGACCAGTTTGCCCGAAGGCAGTTATGGAGGTCATAATCAATCCCGGGTTGATCTCCTTCAGCACCTCATACCCTATGCCCAGCGAGTCCAGATAGCCGGGCTGGTAGGTTTCCACCACGATATCGGCATCCTTAACCAGCTTCTTGAACAGTTCCCTTCCATCTGGGGTTTCCAGATTCAAAGTGATGCTTTTCTTGCTGGTGTTGAAATGGAACCAGTAGAGGCTTTTCTCAGGGTCGACCTCATTGTGATAGAAAGGACCGAGCTTCCTGGCGGGGTCGCCACCTGGCGACTCGATTTTAATTACGTCAGCCCCGAGGTCAGCGAGCTGCTTGGTGCAGTAGAGCCCTATAGGTCCCGCAAGGTCGAGGACTCGCAGGTCCCCCAGAGCTGCATCGGTTCTCTTTCGCGCTGCCATGCCATGCCTCCTAACGTTCAACTGAAATCACCGGTTACGACCAAATCTGTGCTGTAGTATACACTCACGTACATGCTTTAGAAAGAAGGATTAAACAAACAGGGTGCCGACCACCTGCCCCACGACACCCTGTTTCTTCAGCTTGAAAGCTGCGAAGTTAATCGGCTTACTTGTTGTCCGCCTTGCCGTGCTGGTCTCGCAGCACCCTCTTCAGTATCTTGCCGGTGGAGGTACGTGGCAGCTCATTGATAAACACCACATAGCGGGGTCTCTTGAAGCTGGAAAGTTTCTGGCGGCAGAACTCGATTAACTCCTCCACCGTGGCCTTCTCACCCTTCTTGAGCACCACCACTGCCTTCGGTTCCTGCCCCCACTCCAGACTGGAAACAGCGATCACCGCAGCCTCCTCGACCTTGGGATGGGCGTACAGCACGTTCTCTACCTCTTCAGGCGAGATGTTCTCACCGCCTCGTATAATCATGTCATCGCCGCGACCTGCCAGATAGATATAGCCCTCGTCGTCCAGATATCCCTTATCGCCGGTGTGCAGCCAGCCATCCCTGATTGCCTTGGCTGTCTTCTCGGGGTCTTTCCAGTACCCGCTCATCACCCTCGATCCCTTGGCCACAATCTCGCCTACCTCGCCCAATGGCAACTCTTTGCCACTCTCGTCCACTATCTTGATCTGCACATCATCCATAGGCCTGCCAATGGAGGACTGCAGTCTCTTCAGTTTCTTCTGCTTTTGCTCCTCGGTTCCGGTGATAACATGGTCTTCAGGCCCCAGGGTGGTTATAGTGGAGGCAGTCTCCGTCTGCCCGAAAGCGTTAATGAACATCACCTTGGGGAATACTTCTATCGCCTTCTTTATCACCTCGAACGGCATCGAGGCAGCCCCGTAGGTTATCACCTTGAGACTGGAAAGGTCATGTTTACTGAACTCAGGGTCATCGATGACACGCTTGAGCATAGTGGGCACCAGCATGGCGCGGTTGGCCTTAGTCCGCTCCACCGTCTTCATCCACTCTTTTACCTCAAACTGCCTCATCATCGCCAGTGTCCTGCCGCCATAGGTCGCAGCCAGCACAGCCTGGGCTCCGGCGACATGGTACAGCGGCACGGTCAGCAGGTTGGTCTCCTCTATCTCAGGGTCAACCGGGCTTACATTGCCCAGCATGTATGTTGCGAAGCTGTTATGAGTCAGCGGCACTCCCTTCGGCCTTCCGGTAGTCCCCGCGGTGTACATCAGCATGGCGACATCGTTATCATCGATCTCAGTGAATACATCCTCCGCGGAGGCCTTAGCCAGCAGGTCTTCATAATAGAGCATGCCATCGACCTTATTGTCTATGCTGATATAGTGCTGCACCTTGGGCAGATTGGGGCGCATAGTCCCCACCAACTCAAGGTAGCGCTCGCCGACAAATAAAATCTTGGCCTCACAGTTGTTGAGCATATAGGTAAGCTCTTCGGCCTTGGCTCTGAAATTCAGCGGTGCGAAGATAGCGCCGAGTTTCACCACTGCGAAGTATGCTTCCAGGTACTGATTGCAGTTTACCTGCAATATAGATACAATATCGCCCTTCTTTATGCCAAGCTCGGTAAGGACATGAGCCAGCCTGTTCGATCTCTCATTAAGCTGGCCGAAGGTGAACTTCTTGCCCTCGAAGATTATCGCCGGCCGGTCAGGTACGATGGCGCTGGCTATGGTGAGGAAGTCCGTAGTATTCATCTCGCCTCCTAATTTAATATTGCATGGTTGTTTGTTTTGTAGGGACAAGGGCACATAATTATGTGCCCCTACATGTAGGGGCACTCCCACACCCCCATCATCCGCCTAAGGCGGATTGCCTTTCTCCACTTCCAGTTTACTGCTAGCTTGAGATCGCTTGCTCCTCAGCTTTTTCTTTACTTTTTTCAACATCTGGGACATCACCTTGCCCGCTTTATCATCAATGCGAACATGGGCAACATCGTCCAGGCTGGTTTCGCCCTCGTTAATTATAACCAACTTCGCCCCAGATTGCACCGCATACTGTGGCATCAGCGCCGCCGGATAGACCACCAGCGAAGACCCTATCACTATGCAGAGGTCACAGCTCGTGGAGCGTCGCTCCGCCTCCATGGTCTCCCGCACCGGCATCGCCTCTCCGAAAAACACGCCCTCGGGCTTGATGATTCCGCCGCACTTGACGCATTCCGGATCCTCGGCCCCAGCCTCCACCCACCTCATTACCTCCTCATTGCGCCAGCGCTCGCCGCAACTGAGGCACTTCGCCCACTGCATATTGCCGTGAAGCTGAATGACCTTATCCTCCGAGCAGCCCGCCTTCTGATGCAGCCCATCCACATTCTGGGTGATGACGCAATCCAGCTTGCCCAGTTTCTCCAATTCAGCGACAGCGTAGTGGGCGGCGTTCGGCTCCCTATCTGTCCAGCTCAAACCCACGGTTTTACTCATCCCCCACAGCCTCTTCCTCGCCTCACGGCTGGTTACAAACCTCTGGTATGTGAAGTCCTCGGGATCGAACTTCGTCCACAGCCCGTCGGGGCCCCTGAAGTCAGGTATCCCCGACTCCGTGCTTATGCCGGCGCCGGTGAACACCACCACCCGCTTCGACCTCACAATGAGGTCAGCGACCTCCTCGATAAGCTCCCCCTGTGTTTTGCCACCGCTTCCCTGCGTCATCTATTCACCACCATCGCAAAAAGCTCCCCCTCCACCTCCAAACCCTGCTCCAGCAGCAAATCGAGACCCCTGTTTATGGCCTCTTTGGCATATCTTACAGCGACCTGATCTCTGGACATTATCACCCTCGCCATGCCCTCGGCAGAGGCCAGGATTTCGACGCGAGGTACTATTTTGTTTATTAACCCTATCCGCAACGCCTCGGCAGCACTTATCATTTCGCCTGTAAGAATGGGCTCTGCGCACATGCCCCGCCATACCAGCCTGGGCATGGTCTGGCTGCCCCCCGCTGTGGGCACCATGCCTATCCCCACCTCAGGCAAGCCGAACCTGGCATCATCCGAAGCTATCCTGATATCACAGCACATAGACATCTCCACCCCAGCACCGAGCGCAAAACCGTGTATAGCAGCGATTAGCGGCTTTGATACGCTGAGGAACTGACCCCACAAGTCCCGCTCCCATCTTATCTGGCGGGCGATGGTCTGAGAAGGCGTTGTGCCGAACTCGGTGATATCCGCCCCCGCCGAGAACCCCCTGTCCCCGGCCCCTTTGATGATACCCACCATCACCTCGGGGTCATCGTCGAGTGCAGGCAGCACATCATATAATTCATCGCGCATCTTTATGTTAACTGCATTCAGCGCCTGGGGACGGTTCAGCGTGATATAGCCGATGCCGTCCTTCTTCTCGTAGATTATAGTATCAAAGGCACTCATAAGACGTGTCTGTTATTCCCCCTCGAAGGTAGCCTTCTTCTTCTCCAGGAAAGCCTTGATGCCCTCAGCGCGGTCTTTGGTAGATTGCAACAGGAAGGAGAGGTCTGCCTCCAGCCTCAGCCCCTGCGCCAACGTCATGTCCATGCCCTTGTTCACCGCCTCCTTGGCGTATCTCACGGCGATGGGCGCCCTTGCGCTGAGCTTCCTGGCTATCTCCTCAGCCTCAGCAGCAAGCGCCTGACGGGGCACCACCTTGCTGACCAGCCCCACGCGGTAAGCCTCCGCAGCGTCTATTGGCTCAGCGGTAATGACCATCTCCGTAGCCTTCCCCCTGCCTATGATGCGAGGCAGACGCTGCGTGCCGCCGCCGCCGGGGATCATACCGTAAGAGGTCTCGGGGAAGCCGAAGCGAGCGTTCTCCGAACAGACCCTGATATCGCAGCTCAGCACCAGCTCCAGTCCAGCGCCCAGAGCATCGCCGTTTATAGCAGCAATAACAGGGCAGTTCAGGCTTGCCACTGCGCTGGAACTGAGGCTCGTCAGACTGATTCGCTTGGTATTGCCGGTCGAGATAGAGCGAGTCTCGTCGAGGTCGCATCCGGAGCAAAAAACATCCCCAGCACCTGAGACGATGACCGCCCTCACGCTGTCGTCCTGGTTTATAGCGAGGCAGGCGGCAACGATTTCGTTCACCAACTCGAGGTTTATAATGTTGCCGACCCTGGGGCGGTTGAGGGTGAGCCAGACAGCCTGCTCTTTCCGCTCGAAAATCAAAGATTTATAGGGCATGAGGTTTCCTTGGCTTGAGAGTCCAAGAGCAAATCTTACCCGACCCGCCCGAATGTGTCAAGGAAAAGAGTGGAAAACAGAGACAAGACCTCATATGTTTTTTGCCTTTTCCCAGACATTTTGTTAAGATAGTGCCCTACCAAGGTATATTCAATACCTCAGTACTATTCTATTAATAAAGAGGAGGAAAGATGTCCTGGAAAGCAGAATACAAAAAGAGGTTGTGCAGCCATGAGGAAGCGGCGAAGGTTGTGAAATCGAGAGACCGGTTACTAACTCCCCTGGGGCTAGGTGAGCCTACCACGGCTATGATGGACGCAATCGCAGACCGAAAAGATGAGCTCAAGGATGTTCAGTATATATCGGCGCTGGTTTTCCATCCATACAAGATATTTGCACCTGAATACAAGAAAACCTTTGATATGAAGTGTGGCTTTTATAACCAGCTTACCATGTGGCAGCATGAAGAGGGCATTTCATACTTCATGCCCATCCAAAGCTCCAGTGTAGGCGTTGTGTGCAAGAAGCGGCAGGAAGTCGACCCGCGCAGGATGGTCATCCTCACCCAGGTCAGCCCTCCGGACGACCACGGTTACGTATCACTGGGACTCGATCTGTTCTTCACACCGGATGTCATTGACCAGGGCGCTGTGGTCATCGGCGAGGTCAACCCCAAGGTGCCGCACACCTACGGCAATTCGCACTACCACGTCAGCCGGTTCGAGAAGCTGGTTGAGATAGACGAACCTCTGTTTTGTCCTCCGCTGCCCGAGCCCTCAGAAGTGCATAAGAAGATTGCAGCGAACGTGGTAAGCTTGCTCAGGGACAGGGATTGCCTTCAGGTAGGCATAGGCGCAGTTCCCGGACAGATATCCAAGCTTATTGCCCACAGCGGACTTAAAGACCTGGGCATTCACACTGAGATGGCTCCCATGGGCACGCGCCAGCTTGTGGAGAAGGGTCTTATCACTGGTAAATATAAGACGAATCATCCCAACAAGATGACCATGGCTTTCGCTTTCGGCGACCAGGAGCTCTACGACTTCCTGGGCAACAATCCCATGGTCGAGTTCTATTGCGCTTCCTATTCCAACTCTCTTCCCTTGCTGTGCCAGGAGAAAAACCTGGTGGCAATAAACGGCTCTGTCGAGGTTGACCTTGTGGGAACCATCGCTTCTGAGTCTTTCGGTGATTCAATGCGCTCTGGACCGGGCGGACAGCTCGACTTCGTCATTGGCTCTTACTGGTCCGAAGGAGGGAGGGGAATCAATATCCTGCCCAGCACCGCCCATGGCGGAACGATATCGCGCATCGTGCCTTACCTGAAGGAAGGAGCCAGGGTAACCGTACCCAGGCATTACGCGCAGTATGTGGTCACTGAGTGGGGAATTGCCAACCTAGCACCACTGGACGAAAAAGAGCGCGCCCTGGAGCTTATCAAGATAGCTCATCCCAAGTTCAGAGACGAACTTCTACAAGCAGCCAAGAAGAGGCTTAGATTTTGAGGGGAAGGCAGATGGAGCGCCCTTTAGACGATGTTATTGCGCTCGACCTGTCGCAGTTCCTCTCAGGACCAAGGTGCACCCAGATACTAGCCCTTTTGGGGCGCTCCGGTTATCAAGGTTGAGTCCCCCCTGGGCGACACGATGCGGCTTCTGATGAGCGCGCTGGGGTCAGAGCGCGCGATGTCCACAATGCATCAGAACAAAGAGGCGATAGTTGCCAACTGGCGCACGGCAGAGGGTGCTCGGATACTCAGAGAGCTTTCCAAACGCGCTGATATATAAGCGAGCTGAGAAAACAGGGTGCGGTATCGTAGTTTTTTTGAGAATTCAAAGCCATGACCCAACAAATAAAACACGCTGAAGGCAATTTTCAGGGGCACAGGAACCTCACGCTTTACTACCAGTGCTGGCTGCCAGCGGCTAAACCCAAGGCGATACTGCTGGTCGTCCCAGGTCTGGCTGAGCACAGCGGACGCTACGCTAACCTGGTAGACTTCTTCGTGCCCAGAGGCTATGCCTTGTACAGTCTCGACCTTCGGGGGCACGGCAAATCAGAGGGGTTGCGCTGCCACGTCGACAGCTTCTCGGATTATCTAACTGACCTGAAAATCTTTTACGACATTGTGCGCGCCAAACACAGTGGCGCCAAGATTTTCCTCGTAGGGCACAGCATGGGCGCAACCGTAGCTCTGGCTTACACAATTGACCACCAACACGAGTTGGCAGGGCTGGTGCTTTCGGGAGCAGGACTCAAGCCGGGCGCAAGCATCACTCCACTGCAACAGGCAATGGCTCGCATAATATCACTTGCGCTCCCCAAAATGGGTGTAACTACCATAGAAGCCTCAGCGATTAGCCAGGACAAGGCTGTGGTGGATGCTTACGTGAATGACCCTCTGGTCTACCGAGGCAAGGTTAGAGCCCGCCTGGGTGTGGAGCTTCTGAAGACAATACAGAAACTGCCTAAGCGTATGTCAGCGCTGCACCTGCCCGTCTTGATTATGCACGGCACCGAGGACAGACTGTGCAATCCGGAAGGCAGCCATATGATACATGAAAAGGTAAGCTCAAAAGATAAAACGCTGAAGCTCTATGAAGGTTTCCACCACGAGGTTTTCAATGAGCCGGGGCGCAACCAGGTCATGGCAGACATGGCATCTTGGCTCGAAGCTCACCTTTGACGGTTTTTCCTGGTTTTGCCGACCCTCTTAGAATTCTTCTTCGCAGACACCTCTTGCTTCGAACTATAGGCAGTCGGCTGGAAGTGGTATCTATACACGCAATTCCGGGCACCGCTGTTCAAACTCTCCACCAGCTCACCCTCAACACGCCTGCCGGTCATCTCCTCAAGAGCGCTTTTATTATAATTGGTCGAACAGATGCATAGTTCAGGTCTTGGCTCGATGATACCAAGGCGAACCAGGATGCACATGCATCCGCCATAGGTACCTTTCACATCCGCTTCCCAATAAAGAGTATCCCCCGCCCTCTGAAAGCGCCTTTTGTGGGGTACCGTACTATCCAGCCACTCACAAGCGCTCTCGATATCCATGTCCGTCGGAGGTATCCCTACGAAATCCTTAAACCCCACATAGCAAGCCTTACCCATCTCCTCAAGCACCTTATTGCGGGCTTCATCGTCGAGTTCAAAGACCCCTTTCATGATGCCCCGAACCAGCTTGGGAAGGACTGCCGGTCCAACTGTCTCGGTATAAAGCTTGAGAACCTCATCATCAACCTTGCCCTTGCCCACCTTGACCCCTAGCTTTTCCTGCATCTCTGCCCTCCACAAACAATTTCTGCTCGCTGTGACCCTTCCATGAGGCACAGCCCAATTATATCATTCCCTCCTTTCGGGTGCTTGCCTCCCCTTTGCCCAGCGGATATACTTCTAACAGGAGTTCGCAATGGCTAACGACGCCGCCCTGGAGAAAGCTATCGAAGACATGAAGGGTATCACACCCTACGCAGCAGCCTCGAAAAGCGGCACGGATTACGACGGCAAGAGGTTCAGAATACCCTTCTTCAACCGCGCCTTCTTTGTATACTACCCCGAAATCAAGGTGGTAGACGCGAAAGATTCATCGCCGGCGCAGCAATGGCTGGAGATAATCATCCTGCACTACCTGTTGCAGTCCCGAGGCGTAGCCATTGCAGACGAGTGGATACCCTACCGACAGCTTCCCGGAGCCATGCTGTTCGAGCGCAGGTTCTTTCAGATGGCAGTGAATCCCCTGCTTCGCGCCTTCGATAATAATGTAGAGGGACTTAAAAAAGCAGGTCTTGCTTTGGGAGGCACCCCGATTACCCGCACTGGCGACGCTGCCTTCAAATTCACGGCTCTGCCCAAACTGCCCATGGCTTGCATCTTCTACCAGGGCGAGGAAGGCATACCTTCCTCGGTAAATATCCTCTTCGATGCCTCCGCTCCGGAGTACCTGCCCACTGAAGACCTGTCTCTGGTGGGCGTCTACCTGGTCAACGCCCTCAAAAAAGTCAAATAGCGGTCAGATGCTGGGGCAGCTAGCGAAGCGCTTTATGGCAATTCATACGTGTGGAATATCTCTGGAACAATTACCTCAGTTTGAGGAAACGCTCGTTTGACCATCTCGCTGTGCTTGGCTAGATTTATCGGTCGCGGCAGCGGAGAGGTCAATGTGGGTCGCTGTATATGGGTGCGGAGCGGCTTGGACAAAGGACGGAAGAAATCGTCCCAGTGAGTTAGAAAAACAACCTTCGGCTGCACCCGGGGCAACACCGACCTGCAATATACTTCGTCCCTGTGCGGGAAGAGGAAAAGCACGTCGGCAGGCACCCCGGACTCCGGACTTTCTCCAGGGTCAGTGAGCAACCTCTGTCCCCCGACAGAGACCAAGAAGGTGAAATCCTCGTCCATTCGATAGTCTCTGGCACGCAGGGGCGGCTTCAGAACAGTGGGGAGCTTGCCTGGCAAGTACCCCGGGAGTTTGATATGCTGGGCTGAGAAGACCTCTACCTGAAATCCCGCCAGGGTCAGTTTGTCACCAGCTCTGACCTCACGAATCTTGTCCGGCGCCACACCGCACACATTCAGCAGCCTGCATGCGTTCGGAGAGCCTAAAGCGGTAGCGCCTGTGTTCCGCACCACGTCGGGCACATCCATGAGGTGGTCGAAGTGGGCATGAGTTATGAGCACGAATTCGCAATGTTTAATCTGCTCTGCTATCAATTCCCGGTTGGGCTGAACGCGTCCGAAAAACAACTTCAGGAGAGGGAAGCGTGTGAAATACGGGTCTATCACTATGACGTGATTGTTCGCACTAAACTCGAGTCCCGCAACGCCCAGCCAGCGAAACGAAATCGACTTGCCCATCGCTCCCCCAAACCTCAAGAGTTTTTCCTAATTATAACACGGGCACTGCCGCTTAATCCCCCCTCTAAAAGTGCTGTCGTTATAGTTATAGCTCTTCTCCGCCTCGGCAGGCGAGGCGAATCAGAAGCGCTCCTCACCCCCGACCAACCCGTCCACTTTCTTCAGCCACGTTAGAGCAGCGCTCATGGCAGGTTCGCTGAGGCGCAGCTTGTGTTCAGCGCCCGGTACGATGGAGATTTCCTTGGGCTTCTTAGCCTTCTTGTATAGCTCCCAGGCATGGCTTGGGGGAACCGTCTGGTCTCTCTCGCCATGCACTATGAGGAGCGGTCGAGGCGAAATCCTCTGAATCCATTTGATGGGGCTGACCAGCTCGAAGCCCTTAGCCCATTTATCTACAGAGGGAGGAAAGCTGCTATCCCTGATTATGCCCACCTGGCGACAGTGCGCCAGAAACTCCTCGACCCTGCTGAACTCCGAGATATCGAAAAACCTGGCGGGACAGGCACAGGCGACGACGGAGGTTATCCTCCTATCATTTGCGGCAACATA
>CAYHAX010000092.1:0-6595 GCA_964354695.1 uncultured Dehalococcoidia bacterium | reverse complement strand
GGCGTGGCGCTGGTGAGCAAGGTTGAGGCTGGGCAAGACTTAAGGGCTTCCGTAGTGAAGGCTGTGGAGCTTCTGGGGGGTCTGAACAGGGTTATCTCAGCAGGCGACCGAGTTCTTGTGAAGCCGAATTACAACAGCGCTGACCCTTATCCGGGCTCCACCGATATCGAGTTTCTGAAGGCTGTGGTGCAAATCCTCAAGGAGGCTGGGGCGAAGGTGGTGGTGGGGGAGAGCGCGGGGGGTATATGGAGACCTTCGCGGAAGGTTATGGAGATGGCGGGAGTTGTGCAGGAACTGACGGAGGCGGGGGTTGAGGTAATAGCCTTCGATGATAAAGACAGGCGCTGGGAGTGGGTTAAAGTCAGGGTGAATGGCGATTACCTTAAAGAGGTTACCGTGCCCGGGTCAGCTTACGAAGCGGACAAGATAGTGTATTTGCCCTGCATGAAGACTCATAAATTCGCAAGGTTCACCCTTTCGCTCAAGCTCAGCGTGGGGTTCATGCACCCCGGTGAGCGCCGTGCCATGCACTTCAGAAATCTGGAGAAGAAGGTTGCCGAAATTAACCTGGTCTGGCAGCCCGACCTGATAATCATGGATGGCAGGAAGTCTTTTGTCTCGGGTGGTCCCTCTCAGGGGCAATTAGAGGAGCCTGGTGTCATAATGGCTTCGGGGGACCTGGTTGCTATCGATGTGGAGGCTCTGAAGATACTCGGCTCGTATAAAGCGAAGAACAAGCTGCTGCCGAATCCCTACGATTCTCCTCAGATAGCGACGGCGCTCAAGCATGAGCTGGGTTCGAAAGAGTATAAAGTGGTAACCTGAACGGGTTATTGCAGTAGATGGTATAATCGTTAGCGAGGTGTGGGGTGAAGGCACTTATATTAGCTCCCTTCTGGGCAGCTTCTTTGGAAAGACTGAGGAAGAAGCTTGACGTTGCCTATGAAAGCTGGATGGATACCAGCAAGCTTCTGTCTGCGGAGGAGTTCATCGAGCGCATTCAGGGGGAGGGCATAGAAATAATCGTAGTTGAAGCCGATTTTATTACTCGAGAGGTTTTCGAGAAGGCCACGAAGCTGAAATTCGTGGGGGTTTGCCGGGCGGATGTAGTTTATGTGGATGTGAAGGCAGCAACCGAGCGCGGTGTGCTTGTGGTCAATACACCTGCCAGAAACGCTACCGCTGTGGCTGAGCTAACGCTGGGCTTGATGCTGGCTTTGATGCGAAATATACCCAGGGCGCATCAGATGGTGAGTTCAGGAAAATGGGTTGACCCCGCAGTGGCGTACTTTTCCATGCGTGGTGCTGAGCTTGGCGGAAAGACTGTGGGGATTGTGGGATTCGGGGCAATAGGGCGGCAGGTTGCTAAAAGGGTGAGCGCTTTCGATGCTACTGTCCTGGCATACGACCCGTTCGTAGAGCCCGATAAAATTAAGGAAGCCGGGGCTAAGCCGGTAGAGCTGGACAAATTGATGAAGGAGTCGGATGTCATCACGCTCCATTGCTCGACTGCTCCCGAGGCTATGGGCTTGATCAGCGCGCAGCGGATAGCCATGATGAAGCCTACTGCCTATCTGATTAACGCAGCCAGCGCGTTCGTTATAGATAATGAGGCTATTATTAAGGCTTTGCAGGACAGGCGAATAGCCGGCGCCGCCTTCGATGTTTTTGAGACCTGGCCTGTGCGCCCCGATAGCCCTCTTTTAAAGATGGACAATGTGGTGCTCACGCCTCATATCGGTGGAGCCACTGATGAGACTATAGTGCGCCATTCACAGATGATGGCTGACGATATAGAAAGGTTCACGAAAGGGGAACGCCCTAAGAACCTGCTCAATCCTCAAGCGTGGAGGAAAGGTGCCAGGTAAACACGTTCTGGCAATAGACGCTGGTTCCTCAGGTTGCCGCTCTTTCATCTTCGACCTTCGGGGCAATCTGGTTTCATCCGCTTCTCAGGAGTGGTCTTACGATGTGCCTGCTGAGGTTGCCCCCATGGGCAAGCAGTTCGATGCGGGTAAATTCTGGGACATTGTTTGCTACCTGACAAGGGAATCTATCAAGAAGGCTAGCATAGCTCCTGTTGACATAATTGCCGTTGGCTCGACAAGTCAGAGGCAGGGCGTGGTGTTCCTCGATAAAGAGGGACATGAACTGTATGCGGGACCTAATACCGACATTAGAGCTATAGTCGAAGGTTTCGCCATTGATGGCGAGCACGGGGACGAGGTCTATCGCATCACAGGACACAAGCCTTCCCTCCTCTTCGTTCCTGCCAGGCTGAAGTGGTTCCAGACGAATCATCCCGAAATCTACGAGCGAATAGCTACTGTTCTTACCATAGGCGACTGGATAACATACAGGCTCTCCGGAGAGCGGGTAGGCGAGGTTTCGCTTGTGGCGGATGTGGGGCTGGTGGATATTCACGAGGTCAAGTGGTCTAAAAGACTGCAGAAGATTCTACAGCTTCCATCAGGTATCTATCCGAAGCTTGTCTTTGCTGGGACTCGAGTGGGGAGGGTTTCGGCTCGGGCTGCGGAGCAGACGGGGCTGGCTGCCGGCACCGCGGTGGTTGCAGGAGGAGCCGACACCCAATGCGGCTTGCTGGGGATGGTGGTGAGGGAGGAAGGGCAGGTGGGGATTGTGGCGGGGTGGAGCGCCTCTATTCAGATGGTGACGGCTCAGCCGGTCATTGATGCAGGTGGCAGGACTTGGTCGGGGTGCCATGTCCTTCCGAAGAGGTGGGTGCTGGAGAGCAACGCTCAGGAGTGCGGAGGGGCGTACCGCTGGCTCAAGGGGATTCTCTTCGGGTTGGAGGAGACGTCTGACGATATATACGCTCGGATGGACAGCATGGCGCAGGAGGTGCCGCCTGGAGCCGGGGGGGTGATTGCCTCTATCGGTCCCACGGTGATGAACATGGCTCGGCTCAAGCCGAGCATGGGGGGCTTTATTTTCCCGGTGACTCCGAGCGTTACTTCTATCGAGAGGAAGCACCTCATCAGGGCTGCTCTGGAGAACCTGGCCTTCGCCTTCAAGGCTAATTGTATCCGGCTTGAGGAAATCTCAGGTCTTAAGATAAAAGAGGTGAGCATAGGGGGCGGGCTTGCACAAAGTCGCTGTCTTGTTAAAATACTATCCGATGTGCTGGGGATGCCTGTGGTCTCTCTGGAGACCCCTCAGGTTACGGCTCTGGGTGCAGCCATGTGCGCTGCCGTTGGGTATGGCGTCTATCCCGATATGGGGCGGGCTATGCAGGAGATGAAGCCGAAATCCAGGGTTGTTGAGCCTGACGCTCAGAGCTCTCAGGAATATGTGCAATATTACGAGAAGTGGCTTTCCTCCGCTAAATGGCTTGATGATTTAATGGATGCAATGTGGTGAGGGGAGCGTTCGAAGATAGTTCCCTTCCCCTGATAGCGGAGAATTTGATTTTGCATAAGGAGGGCAGGCAAATTGTTGAGCGCTAGAGTTATAGTGAACCCCGCGGCAGGTGCCGGTTCGACTGCTAAGAGATGGCCGCATGTTAAAAAATTACTGGAGAGCAACGGCGTACGCTTCGACCATGATTTCACTGAGGCGCCGGGACATGCCACTGAGCTTGCGAAGTCGGCGGTGGAGAGGGGCTACGGGCTGGTGGTGTCTGTGGGTGGCGATGGCACGGTTCACGAGATAGTAAACGGTCTCTATACCGCTGGCTCGAATGGAGATGTGATGCTGGGCATCATAAGCACGGGAACGGGGAAGGACTATATTAAAACAGTGGGGATACCGCGCTGCTGCGAGGAAGCTTGCCAGCGCCTGTGCAATCCGCAGAAGATGGTTGTGGACCTGGGCGCTGTGGAATATATGAATAACGGGCAGACGGAGAAACGGATATTCGTGAACTTCGCCGGGCTGGGGTTGGATGCCGAGATAGTAAAAGCCACGACCAGGCGGTTCAAAGCCCTGGGCAGCATGCCCTCGTATCTCTTGGGTGTATTCGGCAGCCTAGTAATGCACAAAAACAAGGATGTGGAAATCAGCCTGGATGGGAGGGTGGAGAAGAGGCGGGTGGATGAGGTGCTGGTTAGTAATGGCAAGTACGGTGGAGGGGGCATGATGCCGGCACCCGACGCTGACCTCAGGGATGGTATCCTGGACGTTCTAATAATCAACGCTGCGAGCAAATTTGAGCTTATAAGGGCTCTGCCCCGAATTTACAAGGGCACCCATGTCACCCATCCCAAGGTGTCTCTGAAGAGGGCACGGATGGTCGAGGTGCAGTCTGCCCAGGGGATGCTGTTACAGGCGGATGGGGAGCTGCTGGGTGAAGCCCCTGCCAAGTTCCAGATTTTGCCCTCTGCGCTGACGGTGGCGGTGTAAGCGGAAGTTGCCCCAAGGCATAAACAGCATACGAAGCTCTTATATTATTTATTGACAAATCCCTGAAAAAGTGGTATAAGTATATCTACCCTCGGGTGGGTTAACCAGCAAGAACAGGTTAGAAAGTCCGCAAGAGGAAACGAGCAGGAAGCGAAAGGGACCGGAGGCGGACAAAAGACCAGGGAAGCTGGAAAAGTCACCCGAGGATTTTTTATGCCTCGGCACTCTATCCCTCTGTTTGCAGACTGAGAATTAGTATCGGAGCAGCATCGTATGTCCTGCTATTTTCGTCACTTGAAGGAAATCATGGCGGAGGCTGGGATCGAGGTCACGCCTGCCAACAGGAAGCAGGTCGACCAGGCTATTCATAAGGTGGTCGGGGTGGAATATAAGGAGTGCCCTGTGGCCTGGAGAGCGCTCAAGCAGCAGGTGCTGGGCGATGAGAAGAATAGGCGCAAGTTCGTCAAGAAGCTGAAGGAGGCTATGAGGTAGTCTATTGTGTTTGGGTGTTGAGGTAGGACGTCAGGGCATCGCGGGAGGAGTGGTGGAATTTGAACCCGGTTGCCCTCTTCAGTTTTTCGGAGCTGATGACTGCGGAGTGCTTGATAAACTCCAGCCCTCCGGGCGGGGACTTTGATTGCAGATGCAGTGTCCAGGTGATGCTCAGTAACAGGGTAATGAGGTATGTTGGGAGAACAATACAGCGCCTTCGTGCAGCGGCTATCGCTTCTTTATAGCTGAGCGAGCCATCGCCGGCTGCATTGAAGATGCCCGGCAGTTTGAGCTTCAGCAGGGTCAGGTATATCTCTGCTATGTCGTCCTCGTGGATGAATTGCAACTGGGGGTCGTATTCCCTTAGGCGCATCATTATGGGCAGGAACATCCCGGAACTCACGGTGCCGCTGGCGTTGGGTCCTATTACAGGGCAGGCTCGAATGATGGTGACGCAGGTGTTGTGATTTTGCCTGGTGAAGTCCAGGAACATCAAGTCGGCTTCCCCCTTGTCCCAGGAGTACTGGAAGCTCCGGATGGGTCTCAGAGGCGAATCCTCTGTGAGCGGGTTGTGGTTATCGGGGTGGGGACCGTAGGCTGTATGGCTGCTCATGTATAGCATGTGCCCCACCGATGCCTGTCTGCATGCCTCCATGAAATTACTTGCGCCGTCTATGTCGGTACGGCGGGCGTGTGCGTGGTCGTGCGTGGTTTTGACGGCGAAGGCGAGGTGTATGGCGCTATCTACCTTGTTGGGGATGAATATGTCGGTGAATGGCTGAGATACGTCTCGATAATAGAACTTCAGTTTCGATGAAGACGAGCGGGGCTGCTTCAGGTCTATGCCAACAATGGTTTCTACGTTGTCTTGTCTATCCAGCCTCTGGAGCAATTGGTTGCCGATGTACCCTGAGATGCCAGTGATAGCTACTGTTCTCATACCACCCCCTCGACCCACTCGAAGTTTTTAGGGTTTTATCAGTATCTTGCCACCCTCGCCGCTGGTAGCTTTTTCAAAAGCCTCGTTAATTCTATTCAGGGGCAAAATATCTGTTATCAGGGGAGCCACATCGATTTTATTTCCTGCTATCAGGCTGAGCGCAAGAGCGTACTCACCGGGGTCAAAAAGCATAGAGCCCTTAATGGTCAGCTCCCTCAGCGCGATGCTGCCCACTATAATTTCAGCCAGATTCATACTCACTCCCACGATGACAATTGTGCCGCCCTTCTTCGTCATAGTCATAGCTTGCAGTGTCGGCATCACGGCTCCAGCGCATTCGAATACCAGGTCGGGTCCTCTGCCATCAGTAAGCTCAAGGATTCTGGCTGCGGGGTCAACCTTTTTTGCGTCAATGACTTCGTCCACTGCACCCTTGGCCAGCTTAATTCTGGATTTGCTCGTCTCTGAAGCATAGACTGCCCTGGCCCCCGATATCCTGGCCAGCCGGGCCACAAGCTGCCCTATGGAGCCCAGGCCGAGGACCGCGACTACATCTCCTGTAAGCATCCCGGACAAGCGTACAGCATGCAATGCCACTGCCGTTGGCTCCGTAATAGATGCCTCCTCATAGCTTAGCCCTGAAGGCAGTTTATGAAGCTGCTGGTATTTGGTCTTGGTATAGGTGGCGAAGCCTCCGGCGCTGGCACCCCACCTCTCCAAGAAGGTCTCGCAGAGCCCAATGTCTCCCTGCACGCACCAATAACATTCGTTGCAGGAACAGGCTGATTCGGCTGTGACCCT
>CAYHAX010000091.1:0-1503 GCA_964354695.1 uncultured Dehalococcoidia bacterium | reverse complement strand
TTCTGCCCCGCCTTAAAAGGATGCCATTCCTATGGCGCCACCAAAGAGGAAGCCCTGGATAAAATCAAAGAAGCCATAGAACTGTGGCTGGAAAGCGCCAAAGAGCTGGGCATCAACATACCTGAAAGAGAGTTAATTAGTGTAGAGACTAAATGAGCAGGAAGCTGCCAGCCGTCAAGCCGAGGGACGCTATCAGAGCCTTAGAGAAAGCGGGTTGGCGTGTCCACCGTCAGAAAGGCAGCCATGTGATTATGCACAAAGAAGGCGTCCCAGACCTGGTGACCATACCGATGCACACCAAAGACCTCTCCAAGGGAACCCTCCACGGCATAATCGAAGATGCAGGGCTAACCGCCGGAGAATTCCTAGAATTGCCTTGAAGAAGCCTTAATATTGAAGCTGCCTGAGGCTGCGACCTCTCCGAGGAATATGTCAAAATAAATAGCGAATATACCACGTAGAGCATCTTTTTCACAATGGTAGTTGCCCCATGAATTGGGCAATAAGCCAGCCTGCCAGAGGCGGAGACAATTACCGAGGGGGTGCCCACTATGGAATTCATGGACGTTGTCAGAAAGCGCAGGAGCATCCGTAGATACAAGCCCGACCCTGTGCCGGAGGATGAGATAAAGTACATTATGGAGGCTGCCCGCCTGGCTCCCTCCTGGGCTAACACCCAGTGCTGGAACTTCGTGGCGGTGACAGACCAGGCAGTCAAGGACAGGGTGGGTGCAGCGGGGAATAGATGGATTGCCAAAGCTCCCGCGATAATTGTCGCATGTGCCGAACCGACACAACCGGGAGTCAAGGGCGACCAGCACTACTATATGCTGGATATAGGTATTGCCATGGAACACCTCGTGCTCGCTGCAGCGGAACGTGGACTGGGCACCTGCTGGATAGGTTGGTTCGACGAGGCGAAGGTGAAGGAAGCCCTGGGCGTTCCCGATAATATGCGCGTGGTAGCCAGCACGCCATTGGGCTATCCCGCTGAAGACCCTGCTCCCAGGGATAGGAAGCCCCTCGAAGAGGTTTTCAGCTACAACCGCTACTAGCAGCAATAACTCAATCTGTACTTCCAACATCCTCACTTTATCTAAACGACCCCCAAACCTTGTGATAAATGTCACATACAACCGACGTCCCGCAACTTATAATGGCTTTGTTCTCGGGAGGAGCTATGGCTACAGCCAGAGGCAAAAAACGGGGCAATAACAATGGCGCCAATCCCAGCCCCTTGCTCACCACAGGCGAGGCATGCCGCATCCTCAGCATACATGGCAACACCTTGAGACGCTGGTGCGAGCAGGGGGTGATAATAGCCTATAGAATCGGACCCCGCGGCGATAGAAGATTCAGACGAGAGGATATCGCTGCCCTGCTTGTCGCAATTAACCGAGAAGGCTAGAACAAGCTGGGCGAGAGCACGTTCGAATTTGTCTGGGATTTCGGATTTAGTGTTTAGAGTTTACCCTAGGTAGGGGTATGCTCATTCCAGAAACT
>CAYHAX010000090.1:0-3912 GCA_964354695.1 uncultured Dehalococcoidia bacterium | reverse complement strand
TATACAGCTTGGCATGACCCGCCTCAACATCGCCGGAGTAGCCGAAAATCCTCGCCACCGCGGCATTCGCCTCCTGGCTCGCCTCCCTGATGAACGGAGGATACGTATTGCCCGCCAGGTTCTCCCTCTCGAAGGCAGCCTCCAGGTTCTCCTGGGTATCGGACACCCCGCCGAGAAGGCGCAGGTGGTGGTAGGCATGTACACCCTCAGCCTCGGCAATAGCTCGAAACAGCCTGGCAACCTGGCTGAAGCCTTCCTGTTCAGCCTTTAAAGCGAAGGCTAAGTTCCTCTGATGAGCCTGAGACTCAGCGACGAAGCCGGCTTTGAGATTATTCAGGGTTTTCGTTCCCTTTATTCCCTGCACTTCATGCGCCACGAGTTTCTCCGCTTCGGCGCCGCATACACGGCAGTGCTCGGGCTTATCCGCGGCAAGCTCCACATGGTGGCAATTAGTGCATTTCCACATGGCTCTGTCTCCTTCCTCCAAACCTTCAGCGAAGCCTCATACGGCACTCATCATAAGCACCTTAAGCTAAAGAAGTCACAAAAGCAAGTGGCTGAAGCTTAAGAAATTATCACATTTTTAATCTGCCATCAGCTTTCGGGCACAGCCCGCTGCGCCCCCGCATTTTTCACTTTGCAGTTTGCACTTTGAAATTATTTAGGATTTAGGATTTGCGTTCGATGTCTTTCAAAGTTATTATATTAAACGATGCGTCCCAGTAAGAAGACCAACCCCTTACTTGTAATTGTGGGCATGGCCGGCTCGGGCAAGTCCTCAATAGCGCGCCACCTCGAAAAAAAAGACTGGCACGTGATACGCTTCGGCGCTCTGACCATGCAGGAGCTGGAGTCGCGAGGTCTCCCCATCAGCGAAGCCAACGAAAAGTCGGTTCGCGAGGAACTGAGGTCAAAACACGGCATGGCTGCCTTCGCCAGGCTCCTGCTTCCCAGGATACAGGAAAGCCTATCGCAAAAGCCCACGGTCATCGACGGCGTGTACTCCTGGTCTGAGTACAAGTTTCTCCGTGACCATTTCAGCGACAGGATGAAGATGGTGGCGATATCCACCGCCCGCACCGCCCGCTACGCCCGCCTCTCCCAGAGAAAGGAGCGTCCGCTCACATCTCAGGAAGCTGAACAGCGCGACCACGCCGAGATAGAGAATGTGGAAAAGGGCGGACCCATCGCCATGGCGGACTACACCATAGTCAACGATGGCACGGAGAAAGACCTCCTCCGAGCCATAGACAGGCTGCTGTCCACTCTATACAAAGCTCCGTGAAAATCGGCTTTTCTGAGGGGAGATTAGAAGGGCTATTCAGGGGTTAGTTCGCCCACTCCCCCTTGCGGGGGTTATTGCGCTGCATTTACCCTTAGGCTGCTACTTTCCGACGCCCAACTTCTTGAGTGCCCGCTTCCACCAGGGCTTGATGCTCGCCGCAGCCAGTAACTGCACCCGGCTCTCCAGTTCCCGTATCCTCTCCTGGGCTGCACCCAGTTGCGCAGCAAGCTGAAGATTCGTCTTCTGCAGGTCGTTGATGAGGTCTACAGCCCAGGGGACGTTAGGGTCTTCTGTAGCCGTCTCTTCCCCCGAAGGCGTCCTTTCCGCTGTCGGGGGTTCCTGACCGACGACGTCCATAGGGTCTTCCTTGATAACGGGGGGCAGATCGAAGATACGGTATTCCTCACCGTATTTGCCCTGGACAGTAACGTGGGGAATCCTGCCATCCTTAATGTGGCGACGGACTGTTTTGGGGGACACCCCGAGGAGTTTAGCAGCCTGGGTGATGGTGAAACCCTGCTCTGTCGTCATAGCTTTGCTAGAGAGTATATAGGCAAAAGAAGCCTTGTCAAGGGGTTTTGAGAGCGAAATTTGCAGCTTCACGAAATAACTTCGTACCGGAAGTCGCAGAGACGCGCACCCTGAGCCAGAGTCCCCTTGCGTTTGAAGCAGTATTGAGGTCCCGCCTTCCCCAGCACTTTGGGGATGGTAACCTCATCGCCGTAGCAGGTCGAAGGGTAGCAGAGGTAAGGGTCGCCGAAAGCCCTGGCAACCTCGTGCCAGACGCAGTACTTCACGTTGAAAGCCAGCGCGGCGGGCGAGTCCTCCGCCATCTCCACAACGTGCAAACCCGCACGCTCATTTTCCATCATAGCGACCCTGGTGTATTGCCTGAAAGCCTTGAAGAAATCGCCGCAAGCATAGTAATCCTCCACCGAGGGCCACATAGGCGCCATAGATTCGTAAATAGTCTTCTCCAGCAGCTTGCACTGTATCTCGGACGCCCTGTCCATGCCAACAATGTCAGCCAGACACTTCACCAGCGCCATCCGCCTGATTACCCCTTCGACAAACCCGTGGTTGTTCAGCCCGCGCTTTCTGAGAACCGACCAGTCGTGGTGCTTCATGCGCTCCACGTCTACCTTCATTCTTGACATAAGCTCATGGTAACCGCCATGACCCAGCTCTCGCTGCAACTCCTCACGTATAATCTCGCCGGTCTGCTTCTGACGCTTCAGCGCTTCGGGGTCAGGGGCAGCATTCAGCAGCCCCTTGCCATAGTTTTTAAGGTCTTCCACTCTCATGTCTCTAGCTCTACCTGCAATGCAGTGTAGCCACACTGACTACGATAATTCTAACGCCTGAATCGGGTCAGGTCAAAGACACCGCCTCGAGAACGTTTAGCAACTGGGGAGTCCGGAGGGGGTCTGGGGGTGTCCCTAAGCTTCTAAAGTCCCCCAAGAGTGGGGGTATAGGGGGTTGAAAAAGGATTCATAAATAATCTCAGCTTCCGTGCTTGACAAAACATTATGCAACACAGAATATAAAACCAGGGGAACCGCTAGTGAGCAGAGACAAACCAGTATGATTCAGGTCAGCAATTTCGGGGAAATCACTCAAATCAAAATGGGGCGCGAGATCTGCAGCCAGGCACCCGATGGGTTTTCCGGAGAGGTGTTCTACTGGACATCGGCATATCTTGTAGATGGGCTGCTCATAGATACAGGCTGTCCCCACACCGCTGAGGAGTTCGTCAAATTCCTCGAAGGGAAATCTCTCAAGCTCGCCGCGAATACTCACTTCCACGAAGACCACATAGGCGCCAACCACCTTCTACAGAAGCAATTTGGTCTCAGAATACTCGCTTCCCCCGAGTCCATCCCTCTCATAGACAAAGTCCACAAGATTCACCAATATCAAGAGCTTGTCTGGGGCTACCCTGTGCCCACAAAAGTCGAGCCGTTGCCCGATAGAATAGAAACCGAGCATTTCCGCTTCGAGGTCATAGAGACCCCGGGACATTGCGCGGGGCACGTAGCACTGGTCGAGCTTCAACGAGGCTGGTGCTTTTCCGGCGACCTCTACCTTTCCAAGGAACCAAAGGCTATCCGACCGGACGAAGATATAGCCGTGATGGCAAGGTCGATGCAGAAGCTGGTTGACCTCAAGATGGAGCAGCTTACGCTCTTTACTTCTCTGGGTAACGTGATTCCCGACGGGCGCGAAGCCCTGAAATCCTGCATAGCCTACCTGAAAGACCTGTCGCGGAAGTCCAAATCCCTGGAGAAGCAGGGGCTTTCTCCGGGCACAATCAGAGATAAACTCTTCGGCAGGGAGACAGCGCTCTACGCGCTCACGGACGGTGACGTATCCTCGGAGAATATGATTCGAGCCGCTTTGCGTGCGCGGTTTTGAAGGATTTGCCGCACAGAAGTTTAGATAAGCCCGAGCCGTCTCAGATGCTCCAGCCCAGCCTGCCTGCCCTTCTCAATCATCTTAGCAGTGTACTTGAAATCCCACAGCCGAACCTTTTCGAATCCGCCGACCTCGATATAGTGAATCGCGTCCTTGGGCATATCCCTCGACCACCCAAGCTCGTTCACCAACTGGTGCGATACCACGGCATC
>CAYHAX010000089.1:0-6636 GCA_964354695.1 uncultured Dehalococcoidia bacterium | reverse complement strand
CCCAGCGATTGCGAAAGACTTCAATGATGCTTTTTAGGGTCAGTGATTGGCTCATGCCGTCTTCCTTGCGATTGGACTTCGCCTCCTACACTACCACATTTTCCTTTCCCTTCTCACCCTTTTTTAGATTTGGAATTGCTGGATCCCGATCGTGATAGCGTAACACATTGGGGACAAAAAGGATGAGCCAAACTCCAAGATAGGGTACAAATGTACCTGGTCAAACTATCGTGAAAGGTTGGCTCAGGTGCATCGTAACATATATTCTATCATTTTGTGCATATTGGTATTGGCGGTGATCGTTCCAAAGTTGGTAAAGCCCTGCGGAGTTTAGTGTTTTCTCCCACTTTGGCGCGAAAAAGGGCACATGATTGGAAGATAGCGGCGAAATAGGGTAAATTCAATGAAGACCCGCCCCACTTTTACTCTGTGAGCTCAATCGTTACCAACTTTGGAACAGTCACTATTGGCAGGCCTGCTGCATAGGGTAAGTCAGGGATCGGCCTGCGAAGAAGTGAATGGGTGGCAGCTTGAAAAGCGGGTAGTTTGGTGCGGCAGGGGCAAACGGTGTGGAAAGAGAGGTCGGAAGAACATTTGGAGAAAGAAGCGCGACTACTGGGCTACTCGATTGAACAGTTGGCATATCCCCTTATTGCGCAGCCTGTTATTATGGGTGTTATGGCAAGCGAGCGGTCGAGTAGGTTCTGACTGGCTGCAGGTAATGCCCTGGATCATCTGGTTATTGCCAGATGATAACAGCTTGTGGGGATGGGCGAGGCAAGGTCTCTGGCAGATCCAGCGGGGTCTGATTGTGGGGTACGCCGGTTTGAGTGGGTATCATTTTCTACAACTGGTTGGGGGAGGTGGGCTGCTGCTGGGGTGTGTGATCTGTGGTGGTGAAGAACCCCAGGTAACAGTCGAGCGGACAGAAGATGGGGATTGGCAGGCGAGGATGAGCGGCGATTTCACCTTGCGCGTGAGCGCCGAGCACCCATTCCGCTTGCGCCTGCTGCTGATCTTTCTGGGGCTGTTACAGAGTGATCATGACCAGCGCCAAAGCCGCCGCACCCGAGACGGGCGTACGCCGTTTGTGCGTCAGGAGCAGTTGGCGACTTGGACGAACACCAAGCAAGAGCACATCAGCTTGTGGATGAAATACTGGCTGAGAGGGGATTGGGCCAACTTGCTGAGCTTGAAGACGGCTGAAGTTCTGACATCTGAACTGGTGGAGCGGATTGTGACCGTATTTGCCACATTCCCGAGTTGGACAACTGCGCAGGTCTACCAACATTTGTGCCAGGAAGGTGTGCAAGTGAGCGAGGCTCAGATCGATCAAGCCAGCCAGGCGAGTGGATGGAAGCTGCTCAAGGCGACATTAGAAGAGCGTTTTGATCTACAAGCCGGACTGCGTTTGCGTGACGAGTGGTTAGTAGGCCAACTGCTGCACCAGGTGCAAGAGTTGCTGGCGAAGGTGGAGGCCGGAAGTGGGCTAACCCCCGAAGTACGCACCACGCTCAATGATTTGCAGACCCTATCCACGCAAGCTGGGGCTGCTGCGAGCTCATCCTTGCCGGTTCAGCCCTGGCTCCAGGCAATGGAACACAACCTCTTGGGTCACTGGGAGCAGATCACGGATCCAACCATCCGTTGCGTCTACTGCGGTTCCAGCACAGTGGCCCCAAAAAGCAAAAAGCTGCGCCGCAAAAAGTTCTATGACGCCGAAGGCAAAACTCAGGAAGTGGATGTCTATCGTTACTACTGCCATAACCCACACTGCTCGAAGAAAAGCTTCACCCATTTTCCATCCGGGCTGCTGCCCTACTCGCCTTACCGCACCCAGGTACACCTGCTGGCCATCCAGATGTATGCCTGGGGCTACAGCACTTATCGCCGCACCGGTACCGCCCTCGGCGTTTACTCCATGACTGCCTGGCGCTGGGTGAGCTCCTTGGGGCACGACTTACTGCCCCTGGCTGCCCTGTTTGGTATCCTCAGGAGCAGCGGCGTGATTGGCGTGGACGAAAAATACGTTCTGGTTCCCAAAAACAACAAGCCTGAAGGCAAAATGCGGCGCTGGATGTATGTCTATCTGGCCGTCGATGTCTGGACCTATGACCTCTTGCACATCGCCATCTATCCCAACAACAACGATGAGAGTGCCAAAGCCTTCTTGCTGGCTTTGCGGGTCAAAGGCTACCACCCCCAAGTCATTGTCACCGATCTGCGCCAGGACTATGGACCCTGCATTGCCCTTGTATTTCCCCTCGCTGAGCACCACGAATGCATCTTTCATGCCTTGCAGAATGTCCAAAAGCATATCAAGGATGTCTATGGCCCCCAGTATGCCCAAGAGCACCCCGAAGCTCAACTGCTCAAACAGCAGATCTATGCCATCTTCGATACTTCCTCACAGGATGAAGCCCTATTCCGCTACCAGGAAGTGCTCAAGCTGAAAGAGGCTTACTCCCATGCCACCCCAGGCTCACTCGCCATCTTCGATTTCCTCGAACACCACTGGCCCAAACTGCTCAACGGCATTGGCAGTGATATCATCCCCACTACCAACAATGTCACCGAATTGGTCATCCGACGCTTTGACCAACATTACCAAAACTTCTGTGGCTTCGACTCCCTTGAATCCGCTCAGGCTTACCTGGCCGTCTTCGAAAAGCTCTACCGTTTTACCCCTTTCTCCGATGATGCCCAGCCCCGCATTCGCGGTAGGTCCCCCCTCCAACTTGCCGGGTATGATGTCTCGCAAATCCCGCTCTCGACCATTTGCTCTGGCCTCAGCGTCGACTGGCCCACCGAGGTTTCTCTTGTCCCCAATTAGTTACGATCCCGAGAGCCTCTATAGACACAGCAGCTAATCTCATGTATAATCAAAATACTCCGATGGGGAGTAGCCGCCCGTTTTTTTACGGGAAGGACAGTCGTCAAGACGGAAAGAGATTTCCCGGCTGTCAGAACTAAAGCGCAAGACCATCGCATTCAAGGCGGTGGTCTTTTTTGTTACATTCGCGGTTATCGAGAAGGTCGAGGCATCCCATTAAAGCAGAAGCTGTTGACCATGGCGCTCTTGTGGCTGACGATTGGTTTTGCAATCGGGTTTGTGGCAACAACCTGGTGGTTGAAGGCTCTTTTGTACCCTTTTTCAATAGGGTGTGAAGCACAGCAAATGATTAACCAGCGTAGTTCTCATATTTCTTTGGTGACCCTGATCCTCTGTCTTTGTTTAGGCAGCCTGGTAATCCTGCCTATGCTGAATGTTGTCGGCTTATCCATACCGGAGATTTACGGGGCCGACATCGAGAATTACGACCGGCTCGATCAAGTTGAATTCGACGAAGAATTTGTCAATGTATTGATTATTGGTACAACCATCGCAGATTTATTTTTTTCAAAATCCAGGCTAATGAATCTGGATTTTCCTACTGCTTACTTATCACCTGTTTCCCCGCCTCCCAAATACTCATAAATTAAAAAGTGCCCCATGCTGGTAGCAGACAACAACCTCTGGGTGTTGTCACAAGTTGCCGCACGTAATTGGTTGAGAGCCGTAGCCTATTAGGATCGAACAACCATGGCGATGTGGCAATACTGTTCGATGCTGACGGTATCGGGATTGAACGTCAAGTTAGCTCGCCGCGGTGGAGATTGCATTGATTTCACAAATCGAGAACTGGATTTTGGGGGCGCTTCAAACCTTGTTTGATACTTGGGGCTGGCTGGGGGTGTTTGTAATAATGGCTTTCGAGAATTTCACCGGCATCACCCCCAGTGAGGTTGTCCTGGCATTGGCCGGTTGGATGTTGATTTCGGAACACCAACTGCCTGTATCGGTGATTTTCCTGGGTGGATTCTATGCCGCTTTGGGCAGTGTGCTGGGAGCTTCAGGGGCGTATTGGACAGCGCGACTGGGCGGACGCCCCTTGGTGGACCGGATGGCTCGCTGGGTGAGAATCCAACCTGTACACATTACTCGCGCCGAGCAACAGTTCCATCGCTGGGGGGCTGGGCTGGTGCTGGCTGGGCGAATAATCCCCGGTATTCGCACGCTGATCAGCATCCCTGCCGGGTTGGCGCGCATGAATTTTCTAAAGTTCTTGACCGCCACCTTCATCGGTGCATACATCTGGTGCTCTCTGTTAATCAGCGCAGGATACTTGCTCGGGCACGAGTGGTCGACGATCAGCAATTACGTCAAACATGGGTTCCCGTTCTTGGTAGCGACGGGTATGCTGGTTATGGCTGTATATCTCTTGCTGATGCGCAGAGAGCGGCTACTGGCTTGGGTAAAAATACGAAATACCGATTAATTATTTCCTGGTTTAAGGATCTCGCAGAAAGGAGTTCGTTAATGAACCACACCCCTTCTTCCGGTTCCCACCCTCGGCGTTGGCGACGATGGATCCCACCAGCCGCCGCTGTCGGCGCTGGCGGAACCACACTGGTGATCTGGTTCGAGGAAGTTGTAGCTTTTGTGACAGAGTTCATCGGGGTAATTTTTCTACCAATTCTGGCGGGGATTATCTATGTGTTCAATCATCTTGTCTTCAAGTCTGCCATGCCCCGACGAGAAGATATAAAAAATATAGACAACGATGCGGCGCGGCGAAACCCCGCAGGTAAAGCGAAGCTATGAACAAAAGAACGATTTACATTACAGAATTCGACCTGATACGCCTGAGAGAAATGATCTCAATCTGGCGAAGACCAGATTATTCCAGATGTAAAGATTTACAGGAACTGGAAGAAGAATTGAATCGCGGACTACTGGTTAAGCCTCATAATGTACCCGAGGATGTCATCACGATGAACTCCACTGCATGTTTGATGGACCTCGATACCGGTGAAGAACTGATCTATACCCTTGTGTTTCCGAAAGATGCCGATATCCAGCAAAACAAGATATCAGTCATGGCGCCAATTGGAACAGCCATGTTGGGATACAGCGTAGGGGACACCTTTGACTGGAAGGTTCCAGATGGCGTCAGGCGATTAAAAGTAAAAGAACTATTGTATCAACCCGAAGCATCTGGGCATTATCACTTGTAGTGACCGCACCCAGGATTCTAACTTTTCCAAAAAATGGATTGCCCGGTGACCATCTTTCAAAGTACGGAGACATTCGAATCCTTAATCTGTTAAGGTAGGAGCAAAAAACTATGGAACAAAATAAACCCTGGCATACCCTGACCCGAGACACAGCCTATGAACTCTTGAACAGCAGCCCTGATGGGCTAACCAACGCTGATGCTTCAAAACGACTTGTCGATACAGGTCCAAACGAGATCCAGGCAGCTAAACGCATTTCTGCCTTCGAGATATTACTGGAGCAATTCAAGAATGTTCTCATCCTGATTCTGCTTGGAGCTACTGCTATTTCCCTTTTCTTGGGACACGGGGTAGAGTCCATCGTCATCGCGGTGATCGTGCTGTTCGCCGTTCTCCTGGGATTCGTTCAAGAATATCGCGCCGAACGAGCCATTGAAGCGTTGCAGCAAATGGCCGCTCCCACCGCTTCTGTTTTTCGCGATGGGATTGAAATCAAAATTCCGGCACGCGACCTGGTCCCCGGGGATGTAATCCTTCTGCATACCGGTGACCGTATTCCCGCCGACGCTCGCTTGCTCGAATCGATAAACCTGCAGGTGGAAGAAGCTGCACTCACTGGCGAATCGGTTCCAGTGGAAAAGCACATTCTGCCGCTTTCTGGTGCTGATCTGCCGGTGGGTGATCGTAAAAATATGGTCTATGCCGGTACCGCTGCAACCTATGGGCGGGGCAAGGCGCTGGTGGTGGCAACCGGCATGCAAACCGAGTTTGGCAAGATCGCCCAACTTCTGCAAACCGTTGAAAGCGGTAGAACACCGCTCCAGCAGAATCTGGATAAAGTGGGCGCGGCGCTGGCGCGCGCCGCTTTTGTGGTGGTTGCCATCATCGTCGCCCTGGGGTTGATGCGCGGGCAGCCTTTCATCGATATGCTGATCTCCGGCATTGCCCTGGCGGTGGCGGTTGTGCCTGAAGCCCTGCCCGCCGTTGTCACCATCTCGCTGGCGATCGGTGTGCAAAAGATGGTTAAGCGCAACGCGCTCATCCGCCGCTTGCCTGCTGTGGAGACACTGGGCAGCACATCCGTCATCTGCTCGGATAAAACCGGTACACTCACCAAAGATGAGATGACCGTTCGCAAGACTTACACCGCTGGTGAAATGTTTACCGTTTCAGGCTCGGGCTATGAACCCAGCGGCGCGTTCTCCCGCAACGGCAGCAGCGATCAGCCGACACCCGAGCTCAAGGCTTTGCTGACCGCATCTGCACTGGCATCGGATGTTCAACTGGTCCAGGAAGGAGATACCTGGAACATCAAAGGCGATCCGACCGAGGGATCCCTGGTAGTCGCCGCTGCCAAAGCCGGATTGCAGAAGCCCGAGTTAGACGCTAAATTCCCGCGCATCCACGAGATCCCATTTACCTCCGAATCCAAACGCATGACCACCATACACCGCGCGAATGGGAAGCTCAAGGCATGTGCTAAGGGCGCGCCGGAGATCATCCTGAAGGATTGTGACTGGCTGATGACCGCTAATGGGGTTGTGCTGTTGGATGGCGCTGGAAAAGAAGACTTGCTGG
>CAYHAX010000088.1:0-7039 GCA_964354695.1 uncultured Dehalococcoidia bacterium | reverse complement strand
ATCTTGCGAAACAGGTCACTGGACATATAAGAGTTTTCGGGGTTATTGGCCCAGTTCACCCACTGGAACAGGACAAGGCCCATCTCGTGCAACTGGTTCACAGCCTGCCTCGGTTCCATCGCGTAGAGCAGGCCGTGAGCCGGGAAAGTGCGGGGGCAATAGCTGAGCAGATGACCCGCCTTCGATACATAGTCGGAGACCAGTTCCTCGGCTTTCGGGCCCAGCGTGGCGGCTGCCCGCTGTATGCCCTGGGCCAGAACGTCCCCGAAGCCTTCCCGGAGCGCCATTTTCCTGACCAGCGCTTCCATGTACTCCCAGCTTCCTATCTTGGACAGGGGGATACCGGTGTTTTCGTCAGTCAGGATGCCTGTGTGTCTGCACCTCTGTAGCCATTTCATCATCGATTCAATGGCGAGCGCATCAACCCCGAACTCATCGCACAGCCTGTTGACGTAGAAAGTGGTTTCCGTCGATTCACTGTAGTACTTGTTGACCTTATCGAGGTAGAACAGCGAGGAGCCACACAGGGACTTGCCCTTTTTTGTCCCATCTCTCGATTCCACAATTATCCTTCCGTCAAATCCTGCACAGCCTAGGCAAAGGTCCAGCTTCGTCTTCTGACCGGATACGACCTCGATATGGGCCTCAGGCATGGCAATCTCTTTTTGATAGTCCGGCCCCTTCCACAGTAACTGGCGGATGTATTTCCTCACTTCACTGAGCCTCTCCGGGTCGGCTGCGGTCACTTTCCCCTTGCCTCTCACCGCAATGGCCTTGAGGTTCTTGGAACCCATGACCGCCCCGAAGCCGCTGGAGCCGCTGGCATCGTTGTCGGCGAGTAGAATTGCATAGGAGACAAGATGCTCTCCTGCAGGGCCACAGGCCACCACCGCGAAGTTGCTTCCGAGCTCGTTCTTCAGGATTTCACGAGTTTCGACGGTGGTCTTGCCCCAGAGAGCGGAAGCATCCTTTATCTCGACAGAATCATCTTCGATAAATAGATACACCGGCTTTTCAGATTTCCCCTGGATCACCAGAGCATCATATCCGGCGAACTTGAGTTGCCAACCCCACCTGCCGCCAAGGTTGCAGTAGGAGAACTCCTCGGGACTCATGGCGGGGGCCTTGCCACAAACCTGCCACCTCGAGCCGGACAGACCGCTGAAGCCAGCTAGCGGCCCGGTAACGAATATCATGCGGTTCTCAGGGTCGAAGGCGCTGACGTCGGTCGGTACTTCGTCCCAGTATATCTTGGCTGCGATTCCTCTACCGCCGAGGAACCTGTCCGCATACTCTGCAGTAGGCACGCTAGTTATCTTCCCTGAAGATAAGTTCACCCTCAGGATTTTACCGGCGTATCCATATTGCCCTGTCATCTTTTCCCCCCAACCAAGCTCTTTCTGAGCTTAGGTTTGAAGATAACTGACGGCTTCAAGTCGGTAGAATAAGTGAAGGCCACGGCCTCAGTCTTATCTCCGTACTGTGCTCGAAGCTCGTCAATAGGGCCTGCGTCCAGCGCTCTCATGGGGCATCCCGCCACGCAAATGGGTTTCTTGCCTTCCTTCAGCCTATCAAAGCATAGATTGCACATCTGCATCTTGGCGTTCTTCTCCGCGCCGAACTGCGGAGCGCCGTACGGACACGATTGAAGGCAGAGGTCGCACTTGTCTTTGCCCAGGCACTTCGCTTGATCGACGAGAACAATGCCGTCCCTTTTCCTTTTAGTAATGGCTCCGGCGGGGCAGGCTGCGACACAGGCTGGTTGAGCGCAATGGTAGCAAGAGGTGGCAAGCCAAGCAACAAATACATCTGGGAATTTGCCTTCTTCTATGGTTAGAACCCTTCTCCAACTGGCTGGCCCAGCCGGCACGTCATGCCAGTCTTTGCAGGCGACTACGCAAGTGTAACAGCCGGTGCACCGCGTCTGGTCGAAGTAAAATCCTATCTGCATTTTATCTCCCCTATGCCTTCTCGACTTGTACCAGGCATGAGTTGTTGGTGAATGCGCCACCAGGCGAGCGTCTGTCCACTGTGAGGACATTGGCGCAACCCCCATGGTCGACACCGTTCTTGTCGGGCTGGTACCAGGCGCCTTCTGGCAGGTCAGCCACGCCGGGTATGATTCTCTCGGTTACTCGCGCCTGTATGGTAACCTCACCCCTCTCATTGAACACCCTCACCAGGTCTCCGTCCCTTACCCCTCTGGCTTTGGCATCCTTTGTATTCAGCATTATTGCCTGAGGCTCAAGCTCCCGCAGCCAGGGTATGTTGTCGAACTGACTGTGTGACCTTCTCTTAGGGTGCGTGCTGAGCAACTGGATAGGATACTTCTTGGCAAGCGGGTCGTTGCGACTCTCCCAGGACTCTATGTACTTCGGGATGGGGGGCATTAAAGGGTTGTTCATGTCTGCCATTTGTTGACTGAAAATCTCTATTCTGCCCGATGGGGTGGGGAAGGGGTTGTTTTCGATGTCCTCGATCTCCTTCTTGAACGGGATAGTAGGCGGTTGATAAAACTTCTTAACCCCAGTCTCCTTGAACCGCTCGAAGTCTGAAACGCAGGGTTTCATAATCTGTTCGAGCCATTCCTCGTCGGTCTTGTCGTTGTAGCCGGAGATGCCCAGCTTCTTGGCTAGTCCCTCGCAGATGGCCAGGTGGGAGCGCGATTCGCCGAGAGGCTCAATGACCTTTGGCTGGTAGGCAACGTGCGGTCCGGCGCCCCATACAGCATCGTTGCGCTCAAGGAAGGTGCAGGTCGGGAGAATGATATCAGCGAACTTTGCTGTGGGAGTCATGAACTGCTCTTGCACGGCGATGAACTCCAGGGATTTCAGCGCCTTGACCGCCTTGTTCACGTTAGGGTATTGATTCAAGTAGTTGGCGTTGGCAATGTACACCATCTTGTAGTCGCTATAGTAGCCGCCAACCTTGCCCTCGAGGATGGCATTCCAAACCTCGGAGTTGTGCAGCCGTGCCACCAGCCCGGGCCCCTTTGAAATCGGGGTAGGAAGGGCATCTCGGCGCAGTGGCGAGCCTGCATCAACCGGGTTGCCACCTGTTTTCATCGCCGGCCCCATGGCGAATGGAATTTCACCCCGTTGTGTTATCTCTGACCCAGCGCTGCCGCCGATTTTGCCGATATTGCCCGTCATCGCTGCAAGCGTGAAGGCTGCACGATGGTACTGTTCTCCGAAGGCGGTGCGACCGGGAGCCTTGCTGGGCAGCAACGCCGCTGGCTTGGTGGTGGCGTATTCCCTAGCTAGTTCGACTATATCCTGAGTAGGCACGCCGGTGATAGCCTCAGCCCACTTCGGTGTCTTGGGCACACCGTCCTCCTTGCCCAGGACGTACTCCTTGAACTTATCGAAACCTACGGTGTACTTTTTGATAAACGCCTTGTCGTAGAGGTCTTCGGTAATCATCACGTATGCCATGGCGATCATGGCGGCGGCATCGGTGCCCGGCCTGATCGGTATCCAGCGATCTGCCACGAGGGCAGCGGTGTCCGTGTATCTAGGATCGACTACGATGAATTTCGTGCCCTTCTCTCTAGCCAGGGCAAGGTGGTAGGCCGTGCCGCACCCATCGATGATGACGGCCGGATTCATTCCCCAGAGGATCGCAAGCTTGGAGTTAGGCAGGTCGCGATGGTCGTTGCCAGTAGGATAACCGTAAGTGGCCTGGCAGGCAAACATCCAGCCCTCGTTAGAGGCTACGCCCCACATCAGGGTGCACCCTCCAGCCAGGCAGAAGACTCGCACCGCGGTCCTGGTATTATGCACCTGACCGATGTCCCCACCGGTGGTGAGATATATCGTCGCTGCAGGGCCGTAAGTCTCCTCGACTCTCTTGTATTGGCTGGCAACGGTCTCCAGTGCCTCGTCCCACGATATACGTTTGAACTTGCCTTCGCCCCGCTCGCCAACCCTCTTCAGAGGATAGAGGAGCCGGTCCGGAGCATATACCCTCTGGCGGTATGCCCGGCACCTCAGACAATTCCGGAGCTGCGGCTCGTCTCCGTCGTCGGTCTCCAGTCGAGTGATCACGCCGTCCTTGACATGCACCTTCAGAAGGCAAGCGCCGCCGCAATTCATGTCTGTCCCGACATAGTACGCCTTTTCCGCAGTCGCCATAGTTATGCCTCCTAGGAATCTATTGCTCTTCAGCTCCACCTGTAGTGATCACCGGAGGTTTAAGGTGAATCAACCATCGGCAAGCATCAGCCCCGGTAGTGAGTGGGCTGTCCAACAACTCCACTTGAACGGGGTGTTTCACCACCGCCTCAAACATTGCTTTCTCGAAATTAGTCCCGCATTTGCACCAAAGCGGCGTCGGCTTCAAATGCCCCTGACGTATCATGGGGCAGCCGCACTCCCCCTTGGCAGTATGGCTGCCCGCTCCTTGAAAGTACTCATAATAAATGACACTGCCTATCTTCACCAGCTTCCTCTCGCCGGGAAAAGCGTTGTTAAAGTTCTTTATGAACGTGTCTATGTAAACATCGGTGCTGAGACCTGCGTAGGGAAGAAACAGAGAGTTGCAGAGCCTGCCCGTGGCCTCGAGACACTTATTCCTCGCTTTCTCGTCGAAGTCAGGCTCGAACATACGTTTGAAGGCCTCGCCGTGAAGCAGGCCGATAAAGAATTCTCGCTGCGCCTTCTCTTCTTCAGACAGCTCCTGAGCCATTTTGACTTCCTCCTCAGATGCCTACTTTTTCTTCGTGCGTCCTGAGCGCGGAGATGGTTTAAGATGGACTCGCCTCTTGCAGGTCTTCGCTCCTGTACAGATGCAACTACTTGTCAACTCTACCTCGACAGGGTGTCCTACAACAGCTTCGACCATTGTCTTGTACCAGTAATCCCCACATCGGCACCATGTTGGTTTAGAGTCTTGATAGCCATCGCGTATCATAGGGCACCCACATGTCCCCTGACCGCCAAAGAACTCGACATCAATGATATCGCCCTTCCTCTTGAATTTACGCACTCCAGGAAATCGATCCGACATATTCTTGAGAAACGTGTCAATGTCTGTATCTGTGTTCAGTCCCGCCCACGGCAGAAAGAGATTGCATCAGAGCCTGCC
Source organism: uncultured Dehalococcoidia bacterium (assembly GCA_964354695.1). Classification (GTDB taxonomy): domain Bacteria; phylum Chloroflexota; class Dehalococcoidia; order SZUA-161; family SZUA-161; genus CAYHAX01. Next base: position 1,954 of record CAYHAX010000088.1, on the reverse strand, counting down.
GGTAGCTTCCAGTAGTGCCTCTCTAGCCTTCTCGTCGAAGTCAGCCTCCAGCATGCGTTTGAAGACCTCAGTCCTGAGCAAGCCTACGAAGAATTCGCGCTGGCTTCTCTCTTCTTCTGACATTCCATCGGGCAAATGCTGATTCATTCTCTTACCCCCGGAGCGTTCGTTAAGTCATGTCTATTTCAGGGGAGACCAGCTCTCTGTACGCAGCAGCCTGCTCTCCCAACGGTCTCGGTATTTAAGACCCTCCAGCATCCAGTCGCCTGGTTCCGGAGGAGGCACGCCATAGGGAATAATCAGAGACAGTAACTCCCAGTTATGGATTTTGGAGAGTACAATCGCCTCATGCCATCGTCCACTGCCGGGACAGGTGCGCCAGCCAGCCACAACAGTGATAACTGGCGGTTGGATGGCTGCAACCTGCGCCTGATATACCTTATGTAGAGCCTCTGCATACTCCTCCATTTTGCCCAGATAGGGCCAGCCTGTATCGAGCAAATAGAGGCCTGGTATCCCATCATCTTTTGTAGTCCCAATGGAGGTGAAGTCAACCTCATGGAGTGGCGATAGCGGATTGGACAGAAGTATCTTAGATACGACCTCCCTGCGATACTGGCAGACATCGCGGTTCCATTTCTTCCACTTGCGGTCTTTCAGCATGCGCTCTACGATTGTGCCCCACGCTTGCCAATCGCGTACAGCAGTGATAGAGACTGCCGTGTAGCTCACATTGGTCATTATAGCGAGTTCCCAGAACCAGAGCACCTTGGCGAGCCCATCCTGTTCTATAAGCGGTTTCCAAGTGTCCCGCATAGCCTCGGAAAACTCCTCCATCTTGCCGCCGATAACCTCGTGAGTTTCATAGAGATATATCATAGCTTTGCCACAACCTTTCTTTGTTTCGTCTTCTATGTGAGCCTCATAAAATTCGACTATGAGCCTACTTGTTATACCTTGCTTCCAGGTCCCTCTTGTGATCCATGAGTATTCCCAGCGTCAGTCGCCGGGTGTACCAGGCTACCGGTATCACAAGTAGCTTGCCCCACTTTGGTATTTTGATTTCGATAATATCGTCGATTCTGGTTCCCTCGCTGGTCTCATGGAGAAAAGTGCTCTCCAGAGTGCCCTTAGCGAATCCCTCGATAGTCTCGTTGGTCATCTTGTCCGGAGGCATTATCGTCTGTTTTTGCTTCGCTGTGCGCGTGAAGCCTAGCACCTTGAGTCGCCAGAGGGCAATGCTGACATTGTTCTTATCCTCCAGTACCTGGACAGACTTTATGCGACCCTTGTGGAGTATAGGGGGATGGACATAGTCTGAGATTCCCCGGAGCACCACGTCCCGAGGAGCTTTGATATTGAGGCTGACCTCTACCCTTCTCATGCCGATACCCCCACAAGTTGCTTTTACTGCTATTTGCCTTTGAACCGCGGCTCTCTCTTCTCCCAGAGCGAGTTCATTCCCTCCTGGAAATCCTCAGTAGAGAAAAGGATATTCATGATATACACTTCGTAGTCCATGTGCGCTGCTAAATCATGTTCGTGCAAACCTCTGTATATAGCTGACTTGGTCATTGCCACAGCTAGCGGTGCGTTTTGGGCTACCTTGGTCGCCATTTCAAGGGCTGCTGTCATCAGATTCTCGTGAGGCACAACCTTGTTCACTACACCGACCTTCTCTGCCTCCCGAGCGTCAATCAGGTCGCCGAGCAAAGCCAGTTCGAGCGCTTTCGTTAGCCCCACAGCGCGAGGCAGCAGATACGTTCCCCCGCCATCAGGTATAAGCCCCCGTTTCACCTGGAGCATGCCGAATTGGGCTTTCTCTGAGGCTATCTTCAAGTCGCAGGCTATAGCAAGAATGAAGGCACCGCCCAATGTGATACCGTTTATCGCAGCTATTACTGGCTTGGGTATGCTTTGAATCTTCAATAAAACAGTGAGGAAGCTTTTCTCG